>NZ_JBFBAO010000074.1:0-22759 GCF_040682255.1 Micromonospora sp. NPDC051296
GATGCTCCCGGGATAGATAGTTCTGCACGAGACTATCTGATACGGTCTTGATTGTTGGTGTCCCCGATCGAGGAGCAGCCATGAGCAGCACCACCGTGCACCCCGCCAGCACCACCACCTCGACCCTGCGTCGCCGTGCCACGGGCGTGGCCGCGGCCGTGGTGGCGTGCGCCGCGATCTGGATCGTCGGCGCCATCGCCGGCGTCGACTACGCGGTACGCAGTCCAGGGCAGCCGGAGATGGTCGTCAACCTCGTCCCGGTGATCGTCTTCTCCCTCGGCTCGGCGCTGCTGGGCTGGGCGGCGCTGGCCGTCCTGGAGCGGGTCGCCGGCCGCCGGGCCACCGGCATCTGGTTCGCCCTCGCGGTGGTGGTGACGCTGCTGTCGTTCGCCCCTCTCTTCCAGGTCGACGCCACCGGCGGCGCCAAGGTCGCCCTGGGCTTGATGCACCTGGCGGTACCGGCCGCCCTGATCGCCCTGCTGCCGAAGCGCGACCACTGACCACGGTCGGCACTGACAGACGACCCCGCCCCGGCCGGGGTGCGCGCCGACGGCGATCATGAAGCCGTCGGCGCGCCTGATCGTCAACCGCTACCCGATCTGAGAACCTTTTTCACATGCGCGCGCAAGACACTCCGGTGCTGTACCGCCCTCCGGCCCATCCCGCCCTGCCCGGCGGGCCGACCGCCGTCACCGAGGCGTGGCTGCGCAACCGCCGCCTCAGCGAGCACACCCGCGACGCGTACCGCCGCGACGTCGCCGGCTGGCTGGCCTGGTGCACCGCCCGCCAGCTCGACCCGCTGCGGGTGAACTTCCTGCACGTCAACGAGTACGGGCGGGCGTTGGAGAGCACCCTGGCCGCGCGTACCGGCCGCCCGCTGACCCCGGCGACCGTGGCCCGCAAGCTGTCCGCCCTGTCCAGCTGGTACGACTTCCTGGTCAAACTGCGGGCCGTCGACACCAACCCGGTCGCCGGCGCCGACCGGCCCCGGATCGACCGGGACCACTCGGCCACCGTGGGCCTGACCCCCGACGAGGTCGACGCGCTGCTCGCCGCCGCCGAGGCCGAGACCGGGCCGATCGCCGCCCGCAACCGGGCCGCCATCGCCCTGCTGGCCGACCTCGGGCTGCGGGTCGGTGAACTGGTCTCGCTGAACGTCGACGACCTCGGCGTGGAGCGGGGGCACCGCAGCGTGCGCTTCGCCGGCAAGGGCGGCAAGCCCCGCCGCCGGGCACTCACCCCCGGCACGGCGTACGCGGTGGACGCGTACCTGGCCGAGCGGGCCGCCGACCAGGGCCTGCCCGTGCCCCAGCTCAGCGGCGCGTTGCTGGTCACCACCAGCGGAGCCCGGCTGGACCGGCACTCGGTGTTCCGGCTGGTCCGCCGGCTCGCCCGCAGCGCCGGGATACCCGCGTGGGCCCGGCTGTCGCCGCACTCGCTGCGGCACGCCTTCGCCACCACCGCCCGCGCCGAGGGGGTGCCGCTGGAGGACGTGCAGGACGCGATGGGCCACGCCGACCCGCGGACCACCCGCCGCTACGACCGGGACCGGCACAACCTGGACCGGGACCCGGCGTACGCCGTCTGGGCCGCCCGCGCCCGCCGCCGCGGCTGATCCGAGGCCGGCCCGGTCCGCCCGGCCAGGCCCGATCCGCCGGGCGGACCGGCCACCCCGGCTTTCCGCCCGCCGCGGCGGCCGATTCTCTACCGTCGGACGGTGTGGGCGCTGCGCAGCCGTGGAGCAGGCCGGCCCGACGACGCCAACCGGTGCGGGCCGGGCTCGTCTTCGTCGGCGCCGGGGTGGCCCTGTGCTGCATCGGCGTCGCCGGCCTCGGCGCCTGGAACGTGCAGGTGGTCACCCAGGCCGCCGGACCGGTCCGGGAAACCGCCGAAGGGTTCCTGCGGCAGGTCACCGCGGGCGACACCGACGGCGCGTACGAGCGGCTCTGCGCCGACTCGCGCAGCCGGTGGAGCGAGCTCGGCTTCACCAGCTGGGTACGCACCCCGCCGGTGGTGCGCGACTACGAGATCGTGGACGTGTCGGTGGCCACCCGCGGCGGCCGGCCGCACGGCACCGTCAAGGTGAAGCTGACCCGCGACACCGGCAGCGCCGAGCAGCGTGAGCTGACCGTGGTGCGGGAGCACGGCGACTGGCGGGTCTGCGGCGACCCGTACTGATCACACCCCGACCGGTTCGGTGGACTCGACCAGCCGGCCGTCGCGCAGCACCAGCACCCGGTCGGCCAGCTCCACCAGCGTCGGGTCGTGCGTGGCCACCAGGGCGGTCATCCCCCGGGCGTGCACCAGCGCCCGCAGCAGGTCCATCACCGCGCGGCCGGTCTCCGAGTCCAGCTGGCCGGTGGGCTCGTCGGCGATCAGCAGCGCCGGGTCGTTGGCCAGGGCCCGGGCGATCGCCACCCGCTGCTGCTGCCCGCCGGACAACTCGTACGGCCGCTGCCCGGCGTGGCCACCCAACCCGACCATCTCCAGCAACACCGACACCCGCTCCTCCCGCTGCGCCGCCGGCACCTTCGCCAGCCGCATCGGCACCCCGACGTTCTCCGCCGCGGACAGGATCGGGATCAACCCGAAGGACTGGAACACGAAACCGATGGTGTCCCGACGCAGCCGCAGCAGGTCCCGCTCACCGGCCGAGGTCACCTCATGGCCGGCCACCCACAACCGCCCGGAGGTGGGCCGGTCCAGCCCGCCGATGAGGTTCAACAGGGTGGTCTTGCCCGCCCCGGAGCGCCCCCGCACGGCGACCAGCTCACCCCGACCCGCTCGCAACGACACGTCCCGCACCGCGTGGACCACTCGGTCACCGCTGCCGTAGTCGCGGCACAGCCCCTCGACCCGGACCAGATCCTCGCTCACGCCGCCACCTCACTGCGCTCGACGTCGGCCTGAGCGTTATCCGCACAGTGCTGCTGGTTCACTCGCTGACGCTCGCTCACCGCGTACCCCTCTCGTCGCCGGAGCGGACCTGCACGTGGTCCGGCTCCAGGGTCAGCTTCACCCGGTCCCGCAGCGCCAGCGCGTCGACGAAACCGGCGGGCAGCTGCATCCGCCCGGCCCGGTCCAACACCGCGTACTCCTCGGTGACCAGTTCCTCGACGCCGTCGGCACCGACCCGCGCGGTGCGGTGCACCTCGGAGGCGGTCCGCCCGTCGCGGATCGCCACGGTCCGCCGGACCTGGGAGGCGACCTGATGGTCGTGGGTGACCACCACGATGGTGACGCCCAGCTCGGCGTTGATGGTGCGCAGCGCGCCGAACACCTCCGCGGCCGTCGCCTCGTCCAGCTCACCGGTCGGCTCGTCGGCGAAGAGCACCTCCGGGTCGTTGGCCACCGCCACCGCGACGGCGCAGCGCTGCTGCTCGCCGCCGCTCATCTGCCCCGGCCGGCGGTCCGCGCAGTACCCGACGCCGACCATCTCCAGCAGCTCCGTCGCCCGTCGCCGGCCCGCCCGGCCGCCCCGGCCGGCCAGCCGCATCGGCAGCTCCACGTTCTCCCGTGCGGTCAGGTACGGCAGCAGGTTACGTCCGGTCTGCTGCCACACGAACCCGACCGTGTGCCGCCGGTACCGCAGCCGCTTGCGCGCCGACATGGTCAACAGGTCGAAGCCGGCCACCCGGGCGATCCCCGCGGTCGGGGTGTCCAACCCGGACAGGATGTTCAACACGGTGGACTTGCCGGAACCCGACGCGCCCACGATGGCCACCAGCTCACCCCGGTCGACGACAAGGTCGAGGCCCTGCAACGCGACGACCTCCACCCCCTCGGTGGTGAAGATGCGCACCAGGCCGTCGCAGACGATGTGCCCGCGCAACCGGTCGGCGCCACCGGCGCGGGCGGCAGCCCGCTCCGCCGCCCGCCGTTGCAGCGTCGCGAGATCCGGTACTTCCCGCACCATGGTCATGCCATCACTCCGCTTCGCTCCGTGCCGACAATTTCCGACGCTGGTTGATTCGCTCGCTGACGCTCGCTCATGCGTTCTCCTCTCCCAGACGCAGCACCTCGCCGAGGCGCATCCGCCGGTTCACCAAGTTCTCCGCGGCCAAGCCGGCCAGCAGACCGAGCACCACCAACGCCAGCACCCCGCCCACCACCAGCGGGTCCAGGTGGTCGCGTATCGGCACGCCGGGGGCGAACGCGGACAACCCGAGGGTCGAGCCGAGCAGCCGGGGCAACGCCATCCCCACCGCCCCGCCGGTCAGGGCCGCGATCACCACCAGCGGCACCAGCTCGTACACCAGCAGCCGGCGGCCGTGGGCGGCGGACAGGCCCATCGTGCGCAGCCGGGACAGCATCCGGCCCCGACCGGCGGCGTCAGCGACCACCGCGAACCCGACGGCGAGTACGGCCAGTGCCGTGCCCCCGGCCGCGCCGGCGGTGAACGCCAGGGTCAGCACCTCGTTGGCCCCGGTGCGCTCCAGCCCCTCGCGGTACGCCCGCCGGGTCTCCAGGGCGGCCGGCAGCTGCGTCTGCGTCACCTCCCTGCCGAGCACCGCGGACTGCCGGCGGCGCTGCGCGTCGTCGGCCACCTCCAGCAGCTTCGCCTCGTCGATGTCGTCGCCGGCGATCAGGTACCGGTTCGGGATGATCGGCGTGAACTCGTACTCGGGCAGCGCCTGCCACGGCAGCACCACGAACCGGTCGACGCCCAGTCCGACGCCGGGGAAGGTGTCGGCCACCCCGGCGACGTGGAACTCGTACAGCCGGCCCTGGACGTCAACCACCGCACTGCCGCCGAGGCCCGCCGCCACGTTCGGGGAGACCACCGCGGGCACCGGCCCGTCACCCCGGGCAGCGGAGCGCAGCGCGGCGGGCACGTCGACGTCGACCCCGCTGCGGGCCACCACCTCGGCGAACGCCGGGACGTCCACCACCAGCACCCGTGCCGGGCTGAACACCGTGGCCTGCGGGCCGGTCTCCGACAGCAGCCGCCGGTTGGAATCCACCCACACCCGGGTCACCGTCTCCACCCCGGCCACCCCGGTCAGCGCGTCGGCCGCGTCGGGAGGGAAGGCGTACCCGGCCAGCCAGGCGTCGGCCGGGACGGTCAGCGTCGCGGCCCGGTCCCGGGCGGCGGCCACAGTGGTGGCGACCACCCCACCGAACACGCCGGTACTGACGGCGACGATCAGCACCGCCAGCGGCCCGAGCGCCACCGGCGCGCCCCGGCCGGCGCGGGCGACGCCGAGGAACATCAACGCACCCCGGGTTCGCCCGGCCAGCCGCCCGGCCAGTCGCAGCGGCCACGGCAGCAGCCGGATCGCCACCAACGCGGCGGCGACCGCGACCAGCACCGGCACTGAACTGAGGTACGCGTCGACACCGGCGGCCGGGTCGAGGCCACGGCGGCGCAGCAGCAGCACGCCCAGGCCGGCGACCACCAGCACGCTGACCTCCACGGTCAGCCGGCGTATCGACGGGCGCTGCCGGACCAGATCGGCCCGGCCGGCGACCAGCGCGCCCCGCCGCTGGGAGAGCATGGCCAGCAGCGGCACCACGGCGGTGGTGAGCACCGCCAGCAACAGCACCGCCCAAGGGGCCCCATCCGACCGGCCCGGCACCCGGGTGGCGACCAGCCAACCGAGCAGCACCGCGACGGGTTGCACGGGTGCCGCCTCGGCGAGAGTTCGTCGGCCGATCGCGGCCAGCGACGCACCTCGGGCCCGCAGCAACGCCAGCTCGTCGCGGCGGCGCTGCACCGCCAGCCGGGCGGCCAGCAGGATCAGCCCGAGCAGGCTGGCGACCAGTCCGGTCTGCGCGATGGCCAGCAAGGCCTGCACCGCGTACAGCTGTTCGGCGAACCGGATCAGGGTGACGTCCAGCGACGTCTGCACCGTCGCCAGCGACGTCTGCACCGCCGACTCGGGCAGCCATCCGACCTGCCGGGTGTCGGCCACCGCCGCGGCCACCGCCTCCAGTGTGGCGGTGTTCAGCCGCCGCTCGTCAAAGCGGTACCGCCATTCGTAGGTGGTCGGCGCGCCGCTGCCGACGGCCACGGCATCGATCCCGGCCCAGTCGGTGACCGCTGCGGCTAGGTAGGGCTCGCCGTCGACTACCGGCGCGACCGGGGCCAGCGCCAGCAACAGGTCGTCCCAGATCGGGTCGCCGGCATCGCGCGGGTTGAACACCCCGACGACCTGCGCCTGCGCCTGTTCCAACGCGCCAGGACCGGAGAAGCGCAGCTGGCTGCCCGGGCGCAGCGACAGCATCTCGGCCACCGCCGCCGACACCGCCAACTCGGCGGGATGGCCCACCTCGCTGCGGGGCCAGCGGCCGGCGGTGAGGACGGCCGCTTCCTCGACCCCGGTCTGTGCACGCAGGCCGACCTTCTTGAGGGCGCCACCATCCATCGGCGGGTCGTCACCGGTGGCGGTCAGCAACTCCTCGTCCAGCCTGGCGGCGTACCACCGGCGAGCCACCAGACCGGGCAGCGGCTGCGGCAACGCGTCGGCGAGCTGGTCGAGGCCGGCCTGGCCCGCCGCGGCCTCCACGGCGTCGTCGGGTTGCTGTTCGACGGCGACCGACACGTCGCGGACCAGGTGCGGCAGCCGGGCCACATCGGCGTGCAAACTCCGGTCGGCGTACCCGTTGGCCAGCCGAGGTACGGCGGTCACGAGCAGCGCCGCCACCAACCCCAGCACCGCCAGCAGACCCACGTGGGCGCTGTACGCCCTGATCCGCCTCACGATCACAGTGACCGCCTTCCGTTCGCGACTGCGGGGCTCGCAAGCTCACTCCTCGCGCTCACCGGGCCCGCCTTCCGTTCGCGACTGCGGGGCTCGCAAGCTCACTCCTCGCGCTCACCGGTCCTCCCCGATGCGGAGCTGGGTGGCGGCCAGCCGCCGCCGCATGGTCATCGACACCGCGGCGCTGAACGCCAGCGCCAGCAGCAGCAGGCCCAGGCCGGTGGCCACCACCGGTGGCCAGTCGACGCTCAACAGGGGCGGCGGGTTCGGGCGGTTGGCGGACGGGGTGAGGATGACCAGCGGCGCCATCGTCGCGGCGACACCGACCCCGACGGCCAGCCCGACCAGCACGCCCATCCCGGCCAGGAACGACTGCTCGGCCAGCAGCGATCTGGCCACCAGGCGGTGTCCGGCGCCGAGGGTGTGCAGCACGGCCAGCTCGGTGGCCCGCCGGCGGGCGGTCGCGCTGACGTCCACGGCCACGCCGACGGCGGCCAGCAGCACCGCGGCCACGGCGGCGGCGAACAGGGCACCCCGGGCACCCACCCCGAACGGATCCCGGGCCAGCTCGGCGGCGACGTCCTCCCGGTCCAGCACGGTCACGCCGCCGAGCGCGGTGGCCGCGGTGGCCGCCTGCTCCGCCTGCCCGGGCCGGGCGGCCACCCACCACTCCTCCGGCGAGCGGACGATGCCACGGTCATGGAAGATCCGGGTGCTCAGCGACGGCAGGTCGACCAGCAGGGCGGCCTCCTCGGCGTCGCCCGGCACCGTGGCCACGGTACCGACCACGGTGACGTTGACGTCGGCGCCACCAAGGGACAACTGCGTCTGCGTGCCGACGTCCCGGCGCAGCGCGGCGAGCGCCTGCGGGGTGGCCACCGCCGGCACTAGGCCGCCAGTCAGCGGCCGGGAGATGCCCAGGTGCAGAATCTTGCCGCTGGCCCAGGTGTCCGACGTTTCGCTGCGTGCATAGCGGGCCGCCAGGTTGTTGCCGGTGGCCGTCGACGAAGCCACCGGGCCGGCCCGGTCGACCAGCTGCCACTGCCCATCGGCAGCCAGGTCGACCGGCACGCCGGGGGAGGTGTCCGGGCTGGCCCGCAGGTCGGACAGCTGCCAGTCGACGGACATCCGGTCGGTGCCGACAGTTTCGGCGGTGAACCCGGCCAGCCGCCACACGTCCCCGGTCGGCAGCTCGACGGAGAACCGCAGCGGTTCGCCGCTCAGGGTGGCGCCCAGCAGCAGCCGCCGGTGCCCGTCCCGCGGCCCGGCGAGCACCACGTAATGGCGAACCGGCGCGACGACGCCGAAAGGGGCGGTGACCTGGGTGAGTAGTTGCCCGGTCAGCCGCCGGGCGCCCGCCGGCAGCGGGGTGTCCGGCGCCGTCACGCGCCCGCCGGCGAGGGTACCGAACAGCTCGTCGGTGGAGCCGTCGGCCAGGTCGGGGCGGATCCGCACCACCTGGCCGGCGGTCTGGGCGTCCAACGCCAGCACGGTGACCGGCTCGGACTCCGGCCCGACACGCAGGCGGTCCCGCCAGGCCGCGAGGACCGTCGCGGCGCCCGGCAGATCGGCGAACTGGTCGGCCCGGTCGTCGGGAGCGGAACCGTTGACCTCGGTCAGTCGCAGGTCGGCGCCGACCTGGTGGGCGGCCTGGTCGTCGAGGGACCGTCGGGCGGTGCCGGCGAGGGACCAGGCGAGGGTGCCGACCGCGACGGCGAGGGCGAGCAGCAGCACCGGCCCGGCGTGTGGACGCCGGCCGGCCTGCCAGGTGCCGAGCATGGTGGCGGTCCACGGTTTACGGTCCACCCCGCGTTCGGCGAGTCGGATCAGCGGGGGCAGCAGCCGCAGGGCGAGCACCGCCCCCGCCAGTACCCCGAGCGTGGGTGCGGCGGCCAGCAGCGGGTCGATGCCCAGCTCCCCGCCGCGGGATCGGGACAGCGGCGAGGAGTACCGGCTGAGCTGGTACCAGGCGAGCAGGGCCAGGCCGACCAGCACCACATCCAGCCCGGCCCGCTGCACCATGCCGCGCCGGCTCGGCCGGGACCGGCTGGCCAGGTCGGCGACGTAGCTTCCGCCGCGACGCAGGCTCGGCCCGATCATCGCCAGCGCGCAACCGGCAGCCGCGGCCCCGGCCACCAGCCACACCATCGAGTCGGGTGCGACGTCCGGGCGCAGCGACACCGCGGCGAGCCCGGGTAGCCCGCCCGCGAAACCGAGCAGCTCGGCGACGATCAGCGGGGCAAGGGCCGCGGCGGGCAGGACCACCAGGGTGGCCTCCCGGGCGGTCAGCCCGGCCAGTTGCCAGCGGCTGGCGCCCCGGGCGCGCAGCAGCGCGGTCTCGCCGCGGCGATGTTCGGTGAGCAGGATGGCGACCAGCAGCAGCGCGTACCCGCCGAGCACCACCACCAGCAGCATCGGGGTGACCAGCGCGGACCGGCCGACGAGGGTGGCCTGCTGCAACCGCGGCACCAGGACGGCGAGGTCGCTGCTGGCCACCGCGGAGTCACCAAGGCCGGCCGCCGCCGGGGTGGTGGTGATGATCCGGGTGGCCACCTCGGCCAGCCGGTCCAGCTCGCTGGTGGTGTTGATCGCGGAGAGGTCGGGCTCGACCAGCCAGCCGGCGGAGGCGTTGGCCAGGAAGTGGGTCACGAAGTCGTCGCGGTGCACGGTCATCGGGCCGTAGGTCGCCGTCTGCGACAGCGAACCGGTCGCCGCCTCGGGCGCGAGCCGCCAGTACGCGGCATCGGGATCCACGGGGGTGAACACGCCCACCACCGTCACCTCGGTGACCCGCTCGGTGAGCCCGTCGGTGATCGGGATGCGGTCGCCGACACCCACCCGTAGCGCCGCGGCGGCGGAGGCGGCCAGAGCGGTCTGCACCTCGGTCGCGCCGGCCTCGGGCCAGGCACCGGCGGTGAGCCGGGCGTGTGCGGGCAGGTCGTCGAGGAACATCACCGACGCGTAGATCTTGCCGGTGCGGTCGGCGACGGCGTCGCCGGTGTCGCCACGCAACTGCCGGCCGGCCGCGTATCCGGCCGTGGTGACCTGGGCGGCCAGCCCGTCCAGGTCGGTCCGCAGCCGGTCCCGCAGGGCGGTGTCACGCTCCCGCAGCGCCTCGCCGGTGCGCCCGGCCGAGGCCCGTACCAGGACCGACCGTTCCTGCGCGGTGGCCGCGGCGAGCACGTTGCGGGTGCCCGAGTCGACCACGTCCCGGTTGTACGCGGCCAGCCCGGTGAGGGCGACGGTCGCCACCAGCGCCGCCCCGGCCGCGGCGAGCAGCAGCCCCTTCGTCCCGCGGGCGCGCCGCAACGCGAACCTCATTCGTCCTGTACCCCCGCCGGTTCGCGGGCCGGGTGCGGCCCGTGGTCGCCATGTCGTCATGCACCAGAAGTGGCGGGCCCCCGGGAAAGGTTCGCAGCAGTGATCGTTTCGTTATCCGGAGCCGAGGTCGCCGGCGCGGTGGTGTCGCCGGCAGAGCACCTGGTAGCGGACCTCGCCGGTGTCGACCGTGTCACCGATGACGACCTGCTCGCCTTCGCGGACCACCCGTCCACCCGCGACGCGGGCGTTGAGCAGACCCTCCCGGCCGCACCAGCAGAGCACCTCGACCTGGATGCGGGCCACCGAGTCGGCGAGCTCGAACAGCCGCTGCGCGGCGGGGAACAGGCACGACCGGAAGTCGGTGGCCAGGCCGAAGGCGTACACGTCGACGTCGTAGCTGTCGACCAGCTCGGCCATCTGCTCCACGTGCTCGACCGAGTAGAAGCTGGCCTCGTCGCAGATCAGGTAGTCCACCCGCACCCCGTCGGCCCAGGCGTCGCGGACCACGGCCCGCAGGTCAAGCGAGTCGGTGACCTCGATCGCCTCGTGGGCCAGGCCGATGCGGGTGGTGACCTGCGGACCGAGCGAACGGTCGATGCGGGTGGTGACCAGGCCGCGGCGGCCCTGCCGGGAGTGGTTGTAGTTCATCTGCAGGGCCATCGTGGACTTGCCGCAGTCCATCGGCCCCCAGTAGAACCGCAGCGCGGCGGCGTGCGCCGGCCGCCCGTCGACGCCGCGGGCGGCGACGCACCCGGCCGGGTTGTCGCCCGGCCCGGCCAGCGGAGGTCGGGACAGGCAGGTCGGTACGGCGTCGTCAGCGGTCGTCACGGACGGGCAGCCTAGTCGATCGACGTCCCCGAGCCGATCATCGGCGGGCCGGCGGTGTGGGTCAGAGCACCCGCGGCGGGGTGTTCCCGGCGGCCACGATCGCCCGCCGCATCGGGACCGCCAGCAGCAGCAGGAAGCCGACCACGAAGAAGATCAGCAGGGAGACCAGACCCACCCGGTACGAGTTGGTGAGCTGGAACACCAGGCCGAACGCGAGCGGGCCGAGCCAGCTGGTGCCCTTGTCGCTGATCTCGTAGAAGCCGTAGTACTCGCCCTCCTTGCCGGCCGGGATCAGCTGGCTGAACAGCGAGCGGCTCAGCGCCTGGCTGCCGCCGAGGACCAGGCCGATGCCCGCGCCGAGCACCATGAACGGCAGCGGCGCCTCGGCGGGCAGCCGGAACGCCGCGACGATCACCGCCGTCCACAGCACCAGGCTCAGCAGGACCGTCTTCCACGCGCCGATCCGCCCGGCCAGGGCGCCGAGCCCCAGCGCGCCGCCGAAGGCCAGGAACTGCACCAGCAGGATCGTCACGATCAGGGTGCTCTGCCCGAGCCGCAGCTCCTCGGTGCCGTACTGGCTGGCCAGGGTGATGACGGTCTGGATGCCGTCGTTGTAGACCAGGAACGCCAGCAGGAAGAACAGCGTCAGCGGGTACGCCTTGATCTCCCGCAGGGTGCGGCCGAGCTGCCGGAACCCGTCGGTGAGCACGTTGCCCCGGCCACCGGCGGCGAGCGCGGCGGCGGTCGGGTGCTCCCGCAGCCAGCGCAGCGGCACCAGGGTGAACGCCGCCCACCACAGGCCGGCCGAGACGATCGACCAGCGGGCCAGGTCGAGGGTCCGCTCGGGCGTGCCGTTGTCGAACGACTGCACCGCGACGAGGTTCAACGCCAGCAGCAGACCACCGCCGAGATAGCCCAGCGCCCAGCCCCGGCTGGAGATGGCGTCGCGTTCGTCCGGCCCGCCCAACTGCGGCAGGAACGAGTTGTAGACCACGATCGCGGCACCGAAGCTGATGTTGGCCACCATGAACAGCGCGCCGCCGAGCAGGTACCGGTCACCGGTGACGAACATCATCCCCATGGTCGCGCCGGCCCCGGTGAACGCGGCGCCGGCCAGCAGCCGCTTCTTGTGCAGCGAGCGGTCGGCGATCGCCCCGATCACCGGCAGCACGAAGACCGTCAGCAGCACCGACAGCGAGATCAGGTACGGGTAGAACGAGCCGGCGGCCACCTTGATGCCCAGCGGGTAGACGTACCCGATGCAGTCGTCGGCGCCCAGCTCGCACCCGGCGGCGATCTTGGCCACGCTGGTCAGGAACGGCCCGAGGAACACCGTGATGACGGTGGTCTGGAAGGCCGAGTTGGCCCAGTCGTAGAAGTACCAGCCGGTGCGCTCACGGCGGGTGCTGGTGGGGGGTGGGGTGTCGTCGTGCGCGGCGGGGGTCACCGTCTCGGCCATGTGGGGTCCTTGCCCGGGTGTTCAGGCGGCCCAGTGGCCGCGGCTGCGGTAGACGTCGCGCAGCACGCCGACGTGGTCGGTCATGATGCCATCAACACCGAGATCAAGTAACTCGTGCATCTCGGCAGGTTCGTCGATCGTCCAGACGTGCACCTGCAACCCGAGCCGGTGGGCCATCCGCAGGAACCGGCGGTCGACCACCGGCACCCGGCCGTAGCGCACCGGCACCTGCGCGGCCACCACCGACGGCGGCAGCCGCACCGGCCGGCCGGTCAGCGAGGCCCACCGCAGCCGGGCCACCCCGCGCACCCCGAGACTGGTCGCCACCCGACCGTGGGTGAGGGCCCGCAGCCGGGCCAGCCGGCCGTCGCTGAACGAGGCCAGCAGCACCCGGTCGCCGGCGCCGGCCCGGGCGACCGTGGCCACCGTCGGCACCACGCCCCGGTCGGACTTGACGTCGATGTTGAACCGCACCTGCGGCCACGCGTCGAGCACCTCGTCCAGGCGGGGCACCACGGCGGAGCCGCCGACCCGTACCGAGGCCAGGTCCGCCCAGCGCAGCGCGGCCAACCGACCGCGCTGCCCGGTGACCCGCTCCAGGGTGTCGTCGTGGAACATCACGGCGACACCGTCGGCGGTGCCGTGCACGTCGGTCTCCACGTACCGGTAGCCGAGGCCGATCGCGCGGGCGAAGGCCGCTGTGGTGTTCTCGTCACCCTCGGCGGCGCCGCCGCGATGGGCGAAGGCCAGCGGGGCGGGGGAGTCGAGGTAGGGGTGACCGGACGGCACGCAGCGCAGTATGCCCGGCCCTGGTGATCATCGGGCGACCGGCCGGCAACCGGCCGGCAACCTCGACCCGTCGATTCAGCCGGCGGCGGGTCGGCGGCGGTGGGAGCGGCTCGTGTCGACCGGCCGGCCGGGGTCGACGTGCCGGGGACGGCCGGGCTCGTCCGGGCGCAGCGGGGCGAGGGCGTCGGTGAGGGCGTCGATGATCCGGTCGGTGGCCAGCCGCGCCGCGCCGGGCACGCCGTGGGTCAGGTCGGACAGGTCCACCGGGTCGCCGAAGTGCACCCGAACGGTCGGGCGGCGGACCAGCGCATGGGCGATGCCGCGCAGCAGTCCCTTGGGGGCCCGGTAGGGCAGTACCTCGTGGGAGCCCCACTGGGCGACCGGGATGACCGGGGCGCCGCAGGACAGGGCGAGCCGGGCGGCACCGGTCTTGCCGCGTTCGGGCCACAGGCCCGGGTCCAGGCCGATGCGTCCCTCCGGGTAGACCAGGATCGGCGCGCCGCCGGCGGCCGCCGCGGCGGCGGCGGCGTCCAGGGCCCGGTGTACGCCGCTGGTGCCCCGGTCGACGCGGATGTGGCCGGCGCGGCGCATGGCGGCGCCGATCACCGGGGCGCGGAACAGCCCACCGGTGGCCATGATCCGGGGGGCCACCCGACGGGCCCGGCAGGCGGCGGCCAGCACGATCGGGTCGAACGGGCTGATGTGGTTGGCGGCCAGGATCAGTGGCCCGCCGCGCAGCGGGGCGGGGATGCCGCCGGTGACCTCCAGCCGGGCCAGCAACCCGACGACCACGCGGGCGAGCAGTTGCGCGGCGCGCCAGATCAGCGGCGGCTGCCAGGGGGAGTGGAGGGTGTCCATCAGCGGGTCATGCTCCCACGGCCGGCGCCGGCGGGGGTGGTCAGGGCGGGCCGTACGGCAGAGGTGAGCAGGGTCATTGGTCCCGGGCCGGTTCGGGCCGCCCGCCTCTGCCAACCCTCGTACGACGGGCTGTAGTATCTACTACGTCTCGTAGTATGACTGGCTGGGGGTTCGCAGGTGGACGCATTGGACGTCGCCCGCTGGCAGTTCGGTGTCACCACCGTCTACCACTTTCTCTTCGTACCGCTGACCATCGGCCTGTCCGTCCTGGTCGCCATCCTGCAGACCCTCTGGCACCGCACCGGCGACGAGAAGTACCTCAAACTCACCAAGTTCTACGGCAAGCTTTTCCTGATCAACTTTGCCATGGGTGTGGTCACCGGCATCGTGCAGGAATTCCAGTTCGGCATGAACTGGAGCGACTACTCGCGCTTCGTCGGCGACATCTTCGGCGCACCCCTGGCCATCGAAGCCCTGGTCGCCTTCTTCCTCGAATCCACCTTCATCGGCCTGTGGATCTTCGGCTGGGACCGGCTACCCAAGCGCCTGCACCTGGCCAGCATCTGGGCCGCCGCGATCGGCACCAACCTGTCGGCGTACTTCATCCTCGCCGCCAACTCGTTCATGCAGAACCCGGTCGGCTACTGGGTCAACCCGGAGACCGGCCGGGCCGAGCTGACCGACTTCGTCGCCGTGCTCACCAACAAGGTCGCCCTGATCACCTTCCCGCACACCATCGCCGGCGCCTTCCTGGTCGCCGGGTCCCTGCTGGTGGCGGTCGCCCTGTGGCACCTGATCCGCAACCGCGACAGCGCCGACACCCCCGCGTACCGGTTCGCGGCCCGCTTCGGCTCCTGGGTCACCCTCGTCTCGGCCGCCGCCGTCGTGATCACCGGCGACATCCAAGGCAAGATCATGACGCAGGTGCAGCCGATGAAGATGGCCGCCGCCGAGGGCCTCTACACCACCGAGAGCCCCGCCTCGTTCTCCGTACTCACCGTCGGCAGCCTCGACGGCACCCGGGAACTGTTCGCCATCAAGATCCCGTACCTGCTGTCCTACCTGGGCACCGGCGACCCCAACGGCACCGTGCACGGCATCAACGACCTACAGGCCGCCTACACCGCCCAGTACGGCCCCGGCAGCTACACCCCGATCATCCCGGTCACCTACTGGAGCTTCCGCTTCATGATCGGATTCGGGCTCGCCGCCGCCGCCATCGCCCTGCTGGTGCTCTGGACCCAGCGCAAGGGCCGCACCCCGACCAGCAAATGGCTGCTGCGCGCCGGCCTCGCCATGCCCATCCTGCCGCTGCTGGCCAACTCCTTCGGCTGGATCTTCACCGAGATGGGCCGCCAGCCGTGGATCGTCTTCGGCGAGATGCTCACCCGCGACGGCGTGTCCCGCAGCGTGTCCCTCGCCGAGGTACTCACCAGCTTCGCCGCCTTCACCCTCATCTACGCCACCCTCGCCGTCATCGAGGTGAAACTGCTGATCCGCTACGCCAAGGCCGGCGTACCCGACGTCACCCCCGACCCCGAACCCGACGACACCGACGACGCCGAGCGTCCGCTCGCCTTCGCCTACTGACCCCGGAGCCCAACCGTGGAACTGACCACCATCTGGTTTCTCCTCGTCGCCGTGCTGTTCACCGGCTACTTCATCCTCGAGGGCTTCGACTTCGGCGTCGGCATGCTGCTGCCCGTACTCGGCCGCGACGACCGCGAACGCCGCGTAATGATCAACACCATCGGGCCGGTCTGGGACGGCAACGAGGTCTGGCTGATCACCGCCGGCGGCGCCATGTTCGCCGCCTTCCCCGAGTGGTACGCCACCCTCTTCTCCGGCTTCTACCTGCCCCTGCTGCTCATCCTGCTCGCCCTGATCGCCCGCGGCGTCGCCTTCGAATACCGCCACAAGCGCCCCGAGGCCGCCTGGAAACGCCGCTGGGACGCCGCCATCTTCTTCGGCTCACTCATCCCGGCCATCCTGTGGGGCGTCGCGTTCGCCAACATCCTGCGCGGCGTACCCCTTGCCGCCGACCACGAATACGCCGGCGGCCTGCTCGACCTGCTGCACCCGTACGCCCTGCTCGGCGGCGCGACCACCGCGGCCCTGTTCCTCACCCACGGCGCCGTGTTCGTCGCCCTCAAGACCGTCGGCGACATCCGGGACCGCGCCGCCGCCCTGGCGGTACGCCTCGGCGTGGCCGCCGCCGTCCTCGCGGTGGCGTTCCTGACCTGGACGCTGACCATCCGCTCCAGCGCCGCCGCCGTCGTGCTCGCCGTCGGTGCCGCCCTCGCGCTGCTCGGCGGTCTCGCCGCCGCCAAGGTACGCCGGGAAGGCTGGGCGTTCACCGGCACCGCCGTGGCGATCGCCCTGGCCGTGGCGACCCTGTTCGCCGCCCTGTTCCCGAACGTGCTGCCCTCCACCCTGGACCCGGCCGGCACGCTGACCGCCACCAACGCCGCCTCCACCCCCTACACCCTGAAGATCATGACCTGGGTGGCGGTGTTCTTCACCCCGATCGTGCTGGCCTACCAGGGCTGGACGTACTGGGTGTTCCGCAAGCGCATCGGCGTGGCCCACATCCCACAACACTGACCGCGATCGGGCCGGGGACCACGCTCCCCGGCCCGATCAGGCACCATGACCACCATGCCCCGCGCCCACACCTACCAGACCACCGTCACCTGGACCGGCAACCTCGGCACCGGCACCAGCGGCTACCGCGACTACCGCCGCGACCACGACGTCACCACCGACGGCCGCCCACCGATCGCCGGCAGCTCCGACCCCACCTTCCGCGGCGACCCCACCCGCTGGAACCCCGAACAGCTCCTGCTCGCCGCGCTGTCCCAGTGCCACATGCTCGCCTACCTGCACCTCTGCGCCGTCAACGGCGTCGTGGTCACCGACTACGTCGACCACGCCACCGGCACCATGACCACCGACGCCACCGGCAGCGGCCACTTCACCGAGGTCGTCCTGCACCCGCAGGTCACCGTCGCCGACCCGGACACCACCGACACCGCCACCGCCCTGCACGCCGACGCCCACCGCGCCTGCTTCATCGCCAACTCCGTCAACTTCCCGGTACACCACGAACCGGCCACCGTCACCACCTGACCAGCGCACCGCGCCGAACCCCACCCGCACCGCCCGCCGGTCGCGTCCTGGTCCGGGAACCCTCGCGTGCCGGCCCGACAAACCGGTCGACAGCATCGCCGCGATGGCTATCGTCGGGCACGTGCAACCCACCGTCGACGTCCGCGAACTCACCCCCGACGAGCTGACCGCCGCCTGGCAGCTCGGCCGGCTCGCCTTCGGCTCCGACCCGCAACCACCGCCACAGGCCGTCACACCCAGCCCCGGCCGCACCACCTACGGCGCCTTCGACGCCGCCGGGAACCTCGTCGGCAAGGCCGTCGACCTGCACGACGAGCAGTGGTGGGCCGGACGGGTCGTACCCGCCGCCGACGTCGCCGGGGTCGCCGTCGCCCCCGAAGCCCGCGGCACCGGCGTCGCCCGCACCCTGCTGCGCGCCCTGCTGCACGGCGCCCACGAACGCGGCGCCGCCGTCAGCGCCCTGTTCGCCACCACACCCGCGCCCTACCGGGCCTGCGGCTGGGAGGTCGCCGGGCAGCTACGCACCCTCGACCTGCCCACCGCCGCGCTGCCCCGACACCGCCCGCCCGCGCAGCTGACCGTACGCGGCGGCACCCCCGCCGACCTGCCCGCCGTCGCCGACCTCCACCAGCGCGTCGCCCGACACCGCTGCGGACTGCTCACTCGCAGCCACCCCCGCTTCCACCACACCGACGAACTGCCCTACGACGGGCTCACCCTCGTCGAACACCACGGCGGCCTGGTCGGCTACGCCGGCTGGGACCGCGGCCGCGGCTACGGCCCCGACGCCGTACTCACCGTCGAGGACATCCTCGCCAGCACCGCCGACGCCGCCCGCGCCCTCGCCGGTGTCCTCGCCAGCTGGCACAGCGTCACCCCCACCATCCGGCTGACCCCGCTGCCCGGCGACGCCGTCAGCGCCCACCTGCCCCTCGACATCACCCGCGAACACGAACGCGCCACCTGGATGCACCGGCCCGTCGACATCACCCGCGCCCTCCAGACCCGCGGCTGGCCCACCCACACCCGCGGCCAGGTCACCTTCACCCTCACCGACGACCTCGCCGAATGGAACACCGGCACCTGGCAGCTCACCGTCGCCGACGGCGACGCCCACCTGCACCGCGTCACCACCGAAGCGGACCTGCACCTGACCGTGCGCGGCTTCGCCCTGCTCCACACCTCGACCGCCACCGCCCGGACCCTCGCCGAGACCGGCCTGCTGCGACACACCACACCAGACCCGAGCGCCCTGGACCTGCTCGCCGCCGGCCCACCCGCCCAGGCCCTCGACTACTTCTGACCACCGACCGCCGGCCCTGCGACCCACCCCGAAACCGCCACCGGCACCACCGCCAGCGGGACCGGCAAACGGCGTCGGCCGGCCCGGGCACACCGCCCGGGCCGGCCGACCACGCCATACCGCCGCTCAGCCCGCCTCGCGCAACTCCGCCAACCGGGCCTCGATCTCCGCCAACTCGGCGCGCAGCTTCTCCGCCTGCCGCTCGGCCTCCGACCGCTCCGTCGCCAGGATCTGCTCCACCGCCTCGTGCACCCCCGGCACATCCACCAACGCCACCATCCGCAGCGCCTCCGCCGGCTTGAGCACATACGGCTTCGCCAACACCTTCGCGCCCTGCTGCGCCGCCACCGTCCACTCACCCTCGGCGTACGCCAGCGTCACCGTCAGCCCGGCCGGAGTCTTCGGCTTCGCCGCCTTCACCGCCCGCCGCGCCGGCTTCGCCTCCACCGTCTCCGCCGTCTCCACCTTCGACTCCTCCCGATCCCCAGACTCGACCCGCCGAGGCGGCGGCACCCGGTCCAACACGAACTCCGGCTCCACCACCGCCGGCTCGGCCACCACCGGCTCGACCTTCGGCTCCGCCGGCCGACGCCCCGCACCCCGCGGCGCCACCGCCAGATCGGCGGGGGAGAAGGGCAACTCGTCGCGCCCGAACCGCACCACCACGAACTCCTCGGACACCGCCGGGTCGGTCAACTCGACCACCTGACCCACCTGCCCGGCGATCTGACCGGCTGCGGCGGTGAACACCACCTTCGGCTTACGGCCCGCAGCCAACGCCTCCCGGACACCCTGCACCTCGTCATCGGACAAACCCTGGCCCGCCATCACGCCCTCTTCCGTACCCACGTCTGATCGCAGCCTTGATACCAGCCGGCTGCGACAACCGGAAGATCAACCCCCCAAGGCCCGCAACGCCCGGTCCGCGTGCTCGCTCATGCCCAGCTCACTGTGCACCACCTCGACGATGCGCCGGTCGGTGCCGATCACGAACGTCATCCGCCGCATGCTCAACGGCCCCAACGGCAACCGCCGCCGCACCCCGAACCGGTCCGCCACCACACCGTCCGGATCAGACAGCAACGGATAGTCGAACCCGTGCAGACGCGAAAACTCCGCCTGCCGCTGCACCGAATCCCGGCTGACCCCCACCCGCTGCGCCCCCACCGCCGCGAACTCCGCCGCCAGATCCCGAAAATGGCAACTCTCCGCCGTGCAACCCCGCGTCATCGCCGCCGGATAAAAGAACAACACCACCGGCCCCACCGCCAGAAACTCCGACAACCGCCGCGGACGACCCGTCTCGTCCGGCAACTCGAAGTCCTCGACCAGATCCCCGACACCCACACCCGCCACACATCCTCCTCACCCGAGACCGTCGCGGGCGAGCGTATGCCAACCAGCACCAGCACCCGTGTGCTCCACCACACCCTGCTCCCGCCGCCGCGACCACGGCGGTAACGTCGCCGCCACCAACCGGGGCAGGGGAGAAGGACAATGACGCCCGTCACCGTCATCACCGGCGGCAGCCGCGGCATCGGCGCCGCCACCGCCCGCCGCCTCGCCCACACCGGCCACCACATCGCACTCGCCTACCGCCGCGACCACACCGCCGCCGACACCGTCGTGGCCGATCTCCGCGCCACCGGCGTACGCGCCGTCGCCGTACCCGCCGACACCCGCGACCCCGACCAGGTCACCGCCCTGTTCGACGCCGCCGCCGAACTCGGCCCGATCACCGGCCTGGTCAACAACGCCGGCATCACCAGCCCGATCGGCCCCTTCACCGACCTCGACCCCGACGACCTGCGCCGCGTCGTCGACGTCAACCTCATCGGCTACATCCTCTGCGCCCAACAGGCCGCCCGCCGGATGACCGACGGCGCCGCCATCGTCAACATCTCCTCCGTCGCCGCCACCCTCGGCAGCCCAGGGGAGTACGTCCACTACGCCGCCGTCAAAGCCGCCACCGACGCCCTCACCATCGGCCTGGCCAAGGAACTCGCCCCGCACGGCATCCGGGTCAACGCCGTCGCCCCCGGCATCATCCGCACCGACATCCACGCCCTGTCCGGCCAACCCGACCGGCCCGACCGCGCCGCCGGCCGCATCCCCCTCGGCCGCCCCGGCGAACCCGACGAGGTCGCCGCCGCCATCGCCTGGCTACTCAGCCCCGACGCCTCCTACACCACCGGCGCCGTCCTGCGCGTCGGCGGCGGCCTCTGACCCCCGATTAGCACGGACGTTCGACCCGGCAGCGGCGGGCGAGGGGAGAGGCAACCCGCCGACCGGCTGGGCAACCCCGGCACCGCCGTGGCACGATTTCGCAGGTGACCAGCAGCCCCGCCGCAGCACAGCACCTGCGCGACCTCGCCCGGCTGCGCCGCGTACGCGACCGGATCGACCGGGAATACGCGCAACCGCTCGACGTCGAGGCACTCGCCCGAGGCGTAAACATGTCGGCCGGACACCTCAGCCGCCAGTTCCGGCTCGCCTACGGAGAGTCCCCGTACTCCTACCTGATGACGCGGCGCATCGAACGCGCCATGGCGCTGCTGCGTCGAGGCGACCTCAGCGTCACCGAAGTCTGTTTCGCGGTCGGCTGCGCCTCCCTGGGCACCTTCAGCACCCGCTTCACCGAACTCGTCGGCGTGCCGCCGAGCACCTACCGGGCCCAGACCGCCCGCGCGACCGCGGAGATGCCGCCGTGCCTCGCGAAACAGGTGACCAGACCGATCAGGAATCGAGAAGCGAGGGCCACCGAGCCGCAACTAGCCTGACCGGCATGGACATCACCATCAGCTACGCCTTCCTCCCGCAAACCGACCCGGACGCCGCCCTTACCTTCTACCGCGACACCCTCGGATTCGAGGTCCGCAACGACGTCGGATACTCGGGGATGCGCTGGATCACGGTCGGTCCACCCAAGCAGCCGGGCACGTCCATCGTCTTGCACCCGCCGGCCGTCGACCCCGGCATCACCGACGACGAACGCCGCACCATCCTCGAACTGATCGCCAAAGGCAGCTACGGCGCCATCACCCTGGCCACCGACGACCTCGACGGCGTCTTCGAACGGCTACAGGGCAGCGGCGCCGACGTCGTCCAGGAGCCGACCGAGCAACCGTACGGCGTCCGCGACTGCGCCTTCCGCGACCCCACCGGCAACCTCATCCGCATCAACGAGCTGCGCTGACCCGACCGGCCGGGCCACCGCCGCCCACCGGCCGTAGCCCCGCCCAACAGATGGAGAAGCGAGAAGCATGGCCACCACCTCGGACAGGCAGTCGCCGGCACCGCACGGTGCCGGCAGCCACGACCTGATCCGCGTGCACGGCGCGCGCGTGAACAACCTCAAGGACGTCAGCGTCGAGATCCCCAAGCGTCAGCTGACGGTGTTCACCGGCGTCTCCGGCTCGGGCAAGAGCTCGCTGGTTTTCGGCACGATCGCCGCCGAGTCACAGCGGTTGATCAACGAGACCTACAGCGCCTTCGTGCAGGGCTTCATGCCGACGCTGGCCCGGCCCGAGGTCGACGTACTCGAAGGGCTGACCACCGCGATCATCGTCGACCAGGAACGGATGGGCGCCGACACCCGCTCCACGGTCGGCACCGCCACCGACGCCAACGCGATGCTGCGCATCCTCTTCAGCCGGCTCGGGCAGCCACACATCGGACCGCCCGGCGCATTCGCCTTCAACGTCCCCTCCGTCCGAGCGAGCGGGGCGATCACGGTCGAACGCGGTGCCGCCACCCGGACCGTCAAGGAGACCTTCACCCGTACCGGCGGCATGTGTCCGCGCTGCGAGGGCCGCGGCTCGGTCTCCGACATCGACCTCACCCAGCTCTACGACGACTCCAAGTCAATCGCCGAGGGCGCCTTCACCATTCCCGGCTGGAAGTCCGACAGCTGGTGGACGGTACGGATCTACGCCGAGTCGGGCTTCCTCGACCCGAACAAGCCGATCCGCAAGTTCACCAAGAAAGAGATGCAGGACTTCCTCTACCGGGAGCCCACCAAGGTGAAGGTCGAGGGCGTGAACCTCACCTACGAGGGGCTGATCCCGAAAATCCAGAAGTCGTTCCTGTCCAAGGACAAGGAAGCCATGCAGCCGCACATCCGGGCCTTCGTGGAACGGGCCGTCACCTTCACCGTCTGCCCCGAGTGCGGCGGCACCCGCCTCAGCGAAGCGGCCCGCTCGTCGAAGATCAACGGAATCAACATCGCCGACGCCTGCGCGATGCAGATCAGCGACCTGGCCCAGTGGATCCGCGACCTCGACGAGCCCACCGTGGCGCCGCTGCTCGCCACGCTGGGACGGACCCTCGACTCGTTCGTGGAGATCGGGCTCGGCTACCTCTCGCTCG
>NZ_JBFBAO010000075.1:0-22190 GCF_040682255.1 Micromonospora sp. NPDC051296
CTGGGCCCGGCCTGGGCGCTGATCCCGGCGCTCGGCCTGGCCTGCGCGGGCGCCAAGTCCAGCGTCCTGCCACCGCTGATCGCCGGCCTCGGCCTGGCCGCCCTGGTGGCGTGGATACGCGGCCGACAAGTTCCCTGGCGGGTGTTCGGCGTGCTGGCCACGCTGGTTGTGGCGATGGCGGTCGGCTACCGGCTGTTCGCCGGCGGTGGGGCGGGGACGCTGCGGGCGCAGCCGCTCGGCCTGATCCGCCACCTGCTGCCTTACCAGCAGACGTACGGCGCTGAGGAAGGCGCACAGTTCGGTGGCCTGCTGCCGCCGGGGCTGGTGGAACACGGCGGCACCGGCGCCTGGCGGTTGGCGACCGTCCTGTTCGGCTGCTGGCTGCTCATGCAGACGCCCCGGCTGGCCGGCGGGCTGCTGCTCGCCGGGTCCGGCCGACGCGACCCGGTCGTCTGGCTCCTCTCGGGTGCGGTGGCCGCCGGGCTCGCCGTCGCCTGCCTGACCTTCCACCCCTCGGCCAGTCAGCTCTACTTCTGGCTGCCGGTGATCCCACTGGCCGCCCTGCTCGCCAGCTGGCTGCTCGCCCGGACCCGGGTAGGGTGGCCGGCGCTCATGGCGGCCGGCGTGCTCGGCGCGCTCGCGCAGCTGTTCGCCCCGCCGCTCGACCCGCCTCCCGCGCCGGCCCGCGACGAGGTGACCATCGAGTCGGTGCGCACCGCCACCGCCGACGGGTGGCTGGCGGCGCTCGGCTGGTCGGCGGCCCGGTACGCCGCCCTGATCGTGCTGGCCGCCGTGCTCGCCATGGCGGTCGACGCGCTGCGCACCCGCCGCGCTGCCGTCGACGGCAACGACGACTCCGGTGCGGCCGGGCGTCGGGCTGCCCGGGTGCGGCGGCTGGGTCGGCCGACACCGGCGGCGCTGCTCGCCCGGTCGGCGCTGGCCGGCGTGGTCGCCGCGCTGCTCGGGGCGAGCCTCGCCACCGGGGTCGACATGTCGGTCCAACAGGTGAGGACCAGCGTCGACCCACTCGGCACGAGGGACGAGCGGCTCGTGGTAACCCGGGACGAGATGCAGGCCGCGCTCTGGCTGGACGAGCACGCCGGACCCGACGATTTGGTGGCGACCAACGTGCACTGCCGGCCGGTGCAGACCACACCGCACTGCGATGCCCGCGCCTTCTGGGTGACCGGGCTGGGCGGTCGCCGTGCGGTGGTGGAGAGCTGGGGCTACACCGACGCCGCCCTCGCCGCGCACGGGCGGGACGGTTACCGGTACCCGCAACAGCCCCCGCCCGACGCGGCGCAGTTCGCCCTCAACGAGCGGGCCTTCACCGCCCCCACCCGGGCCGATCTCGACCAGCTGCGCGACGCGTACGGGGTGCGGTGGTTGTTCGCCGACACCCGGGCCGGAGCGGTCTCGCCGGAGCTGGCCCGGCTGGCCCCGGTCCGGTACACCGCCGGCCCGGTGACCATCCACGAACTGCGCTGACCAGCGCTCACGCGGCGAAGGGCGGAAGGGCTGGCAGCCGTACCCGGTCGGGAGGCAGGGTGGCGGTGCCGGACAATGGCGGGGTGACGACGATCCCGAACGTGCTCGCCCACCGGTACGCCTCACCCGAGCTGGTCGCGCTCTGGTCCCCGGAGGAGAAGGTCCGGCTGGAACGGCGACTCTGGCTCGCCGTACTCCGGGCCCAGCGGGAGCTCGGCGTGCCGGTGCCCGACGGGGTGGTCGAGGCGTACGAGCGGGTGCTGGACGACGTCGACCTGGCCTCGATCGCGGAGCGGGAGCGGGTGACCCGGCACGACGTGAAGGCGCGGATCGAGGAGTTCAGCGCGCTCGCCGGGCACGAGCACGTGCACAAGGGGATGACCTCCCGGGACCTCACCGAGAACGTCGAGCAGCTTCAGGTGCGCCGGTCGCTGGAGCTGATCCGGGATCGGGTGGTGGCGACGCTGGCCCGGCTGGCCTGGCACGCCCACGAGTACGCGGACGTGGTGATGGCCGGCCGGTCGCACAACGTGGCGGCGCAGGCCACCACGCTGGGCAAGCGCTTCGCGTCGGCGGCGGAGGAGTTGATCATTGCGTACGAGCGGCTGGAGGACCTGATCGCCTGGTACCCGCTGCGTGGGATCAAGGGGCCGGTGGGTACCGCTGCCGACCAGCTGGACCTCTTCGACGGTGACGCCGACAAGGTGGCCGATTTGGAGCGGCGGGTCGCCGAACACCTGGGCTTCAACCGGGTGCTGGACAGTGTCGGCCAGGTCTACCCGCGCTCGATCGACCTGGCCGTGATCTCCGCGCTGGCGCAGGTGGCCGCGGCCCCGTCGTCGCTGGCCACCACGATCCGGCTGATGGTCGGTCAGGAGTTGGCCACCGAGGGCTTCAAGCCGGGTCAGGTCGGCTCCAGCGCGATGCCGCACAAGATGAACACCCGCTCGTCGGAGCGGGTCAACGGCTTCGCGGTGATCATCCGGGGCTACCTGTCGATGGTCGGCGAGCTGGCCGGCGACCAGTGGAACGAGGGGGACGTCTCCTGCTCGGTGGTCCGCCGGGTGGCCCTGCCGGACGCCTTCTTCGCCGCCGACGGGCTGTTCCAGACGTTCCTCACCGTGCTCGACGAGTTCGGCGCGTACCCGGCGGTGATCAA
Source organism: Micromonospora sp. NPDC051296 (assembly GCF_040682255.1). Classification (NCBI taxonomy): domain Bacteria; kingdom Bacillati; phylum Actinomycetota; class Actinomycetes; order Micromonosporales; family Micromonosporaceae; genus Micromonospora; species Micromonospora sp. NPDC051296. Next base: position 2,648 of record NZ_JBFBAO010000075.1, read on the forward strand.
CCGGGAGCTGGAGCGGTTCCTGCCGTTCCTGGCCACCACCAAGATCCTGGTGGCAGCTGTCCGCCGGGGCGTCGGACGGGAAACCGCGCACGAGGCGATCAAGGAGCACGCGGTCGCGGTGGCCCTGGCCATGCGCGAGAAGGGCGCCCCGGAGAACGACCTCTTCGACCGCCTGGCCGCCGACCCCCGCCTCGGCCTCACCCGCCCCGAGATCGACACCCTGGTGGCCGACCGCGCCGCCTTCGTCGGCGCCGCCCCCGCCCAGATCCAGGCGGTAACCACCCGCATCTCCAAGATCGTCCAATCCCACCCCGAAGCTGCCACCTACTCCCCACCCCCCATCCTCTGACCCGTCCGGGGTCAGGCGTCGCGGGTGGGGGTTTCGGCGGCGGTGGAGAGGTTGGGAGCGCTCGCCGGCTCGGCGATGCCGCCCAGTTCCTCGGCGAAGGCCGGGTCCTGGGCTGTCTCGGCGGCGACCAGGGGCTGGTCGTGAGGCATGACATCGGGCACCTTGGGCACCACGATCACGGCCGTGCCGTACGCGCAGATCTCCATCCACATCTCGCCGCAGTCGCGGCTGTCGAACCGCATCCCCACCACGGCGTTCGCGCCGAGTCGCCGGGCTTCCTCGCCGAGCCGGGCCACCGAGTCGGTACGCCACCGGGTGAGGTTGTCCGGCGCCATCGGGTCGTACGCGCCACCACGGAGGTTCTTCACGCCCTCGCGGTACGGGTTGCGGGTCCTGGCCATGGAGGAGACCACTTCGCCGAGGATCTGGCGGATCTCATAGCCGGGAAGTTGATCCGTCGTCACGACCAGCACGTTTCCGATGCTGGCAGGCGCCGCCCGCCCCCATTGCGAGCCTTGTTCACCTGCTCGGATGCTGAAAAACGGCGCGGCGCGGACGGGGAGCGTGTGGCGCACCCATCCGCGCCGCCCCGGGCGCTAACCGTCAGACACCGGCCACCGAGGTGATCCAGGCCCGGTTGAACGCGACACTGCCGTAGTTCTGGATGTTCACGCCGTCGGCGGTGGAGGCCACCCCGACCTGCAGGCCGTTGTAGAACTGCGGGCCGCCCGAGTCGCCGCGCCAGGCGTTGCCGTTGACCCGGGTGCTCCGGATCGCCTGCCCGCCGTACGCGTCGGTGGCGCTGTTACTGGTCACCCGGACGGACGCGGTCTTGAGCTGGGGCGACGCCGAGCAGCCGCTGTAGCAGGTCATGCCCCAGCCGTAGATCGAGTTGGTCGAGTTGATCGGCGGGTTGCTGCTGGCCAGGCTGACGTAGCTGGTGCTCACCGAGCTGGAGAGCCGCATCAGGGCCAGGTCGTAGCGGCTGTAGGTGGCGCTGACGGTGCGGGTGACGCCGCCGGAGGCGTAGTAGACGCTGCCCACCCGGACGGACATCGTGCCGCCGAGGCAGTGCCGGGCGGTGAGCACCCACTGCGGCGCGATGATCGTGCCGGAGCAGGTGAACGAGCCGTTGCTGAAGACCGCAGCGGCCCACGGCGCGGAGGAGACGGTGCCGCCGCCGATGATGTACGGGCTGACGGGGGCGGCGACGGCGCCCGAGCTGGCACCGAGCACGCCGGCCAGGGCTGTGGCGAGGACCGCGATCAGGGATCGGATGCGCACGGTTGGCTCCTTCGGGGTTCGGGGACCCGGGTTAACCGGGTCGACCTGCGGTGGCGGGCGGGGGTGGTCCGCCATCGCGACGCCGACAAATCGACATCTGACGATGTACCGTAGGGCCCCGTGAGGTGTTTCACAAGAGGCTCATTGAAACAAGGCGATGTAACAGTCGGATTTCCCTGGGGCGGGTGTGGCGGCCGACCCGCCGGCGAATCCGGCAACAAACCCGCATCGGGATCACAACGAACCCGTATCGGTCCCGAAGAGTCCGTACGGGTAAGGTCAACCACTGCCCTGACGGCGTCCGACCGGTGCGTCTGGCGCGGTGTCTGCCAGGTAGGCTGGCTGCGCTCGCCCGTTGTGGGTCGGCACCCAACTGCGTACACAGTCAGGAGTGCCCAGTGCCTCGCGTCGTCGTCGACGTCATGCTCAAGCCTGAGATCCTCGATCCTCAGGGCCAGGCCGTCGCAAACGCGCTGCCCCGGCTCGGCGTCAACGACGTCGCCTCGGTACGGATCGGCAGGCGGATCGAGATCGACTTCACCGGTGAACCGGACCTGGACCGGGCCCGGGAGATCGCCGACAAGTTGCTCGCCAACCCGGTCATCGAGGACTTCACCGTCCGCCTGGTCGAGGCCGACGAACCCGCGGACGCCCGCTCGTGACCGCGCGGGTCGGTGTGGTGACGTTCCCCGGCTCGCTCGACGACGGGGACGCTGCCCGGGCCGTCCGGATCGCCGGCGCGGAGCCGGTCCGCCTCTGGCACGGCGACCCGGAGTTGCACGGGGTGGACGCCGTGGTCCTGCCCGGCGGCTTCTCCTACGGTGACTACCTGCGCTGCGGCGCCATTGCCCGGTTCGCCCCGGTGATGGAGAAGATCGTCGACGCCGCCGCCGGTGGCCTGCCGGTGCTCGGCATCTGCAACGGCTTCCAGATCCTCTGCGAGGCCCACCTGCTGCCCGGCGCGCTCACCCGCAACCAGCACCTGCACTTTCGCAACCGCGACCAGATCCTGCGCATCGAGGCGACCGGCACCGCCTGGACGAACACCTTCCAGTCGGGCCAGGAGGTGCTGATCCCGGTCAAGAACGGCGAGGGTTGCTACGTCGCCGATCCCGCGACGCTGGACGAGCTCGAGGCCGAGGGCCGGGTCGTCGCCCGGTACGTCGGCGGCAACCCCAACGGGTCGCAGCGGGACATCGCCGCCATCACCAACCCCGCCGGCAACGTGGTCGGCATCATGCCGCATCCCGAGCACGCGGTGGAGGCGCTCACCGGCCCCTCCCTCGACGGCCTCGGCTTCTTCACCTCGGTGCTGAAGCACCTGGTGGGGACGCCGGCGTGACCGTCCGCAGCGGGATCATCGGTCGGCTCACCCGCCCGTCAGGCGGCGAGCGCAGCGAGGAGAGGTCATGACCACGCATCCGGACCCGGTACGGGAGACCCCGGAGGCATTCCCGGCCGCGCCGGCGCAGGCCCGGCACGCCGCCGCCCAGGAGCCCACCGACTGGGCCGACGGGGTGGACACCGTGCCGCGCGCCGGTGGCACCCCGGAGGAACTTCAGCCGTACGCCGAGCTGGGGCTCCGGGACGACGAGTACGACCGCATCCGGCACATTCTGGGCCGCCGGCCGACCCAGTCCGAGCTGGCGATGTACTCGATCATGTGGAGCGAGCACTGCTCCTACAAGTCCAGCAAGGTGCACCTGCGGCAGTTCGGCGAGAAGGCTCCGCCGAGCGACCGGCTGCTGGCCGGCATCGGTGAGAACGCGGGCGTGGTCCGGGTCTCCGACGAGCTGGCGGTGACGTTCAAGGTCGAGTCGCACAACCACCCGAGCTTCGTCGAGCCGTACCAGGGTGCGGCGACCGGTGTGGGCGGCATCGTCCGCGACATCCTCGCCATGGGCGCGCGCCCGGTGGCCGTGATGGACCCGCTGCGCTTCGGTGCCGCCGACCACCCCGACACCGCCCGGGTGCTGCCCGGCGTGGTCGCCGGCGTCGGCGGCTACGGCAACTGCCTCGGCCTGCCCAACATCGGCGGCGAGGTGGTCTTCGACCCCTGCTACCAGGGCAACCCCCTGGTCAACGCGCTCTGCCTCGGTGTCCTGCCGGTGAGCCGCCTGCAGAACAAGGCCGCCGTCGGCCCCGGCAACGTCGTCGTGCTGATGGGCGCCAAGACCGGCCGGGACGGCATCGGTGGCGTCTCGGTGCTGGCCAGCGCCACCTTCACCGAGGGCAGCGAGCAGCGCCGCCCGTCGGTGCAGGTCGGCGACCCGTTCACCGAGAAGCTGCTGATCGAGGCGTGCCTGGAGCTGTACGACGCCCAGCTCGTCGCCGGCATCCAGGACCTCGGCGGTGCCGGGCTCACCTGCGCGCTCACCGAGACCGCCGCGGCGGCCGGCACCGGCATGCGGGTCTGGCTGGAGCGGGTGCCGCTGCGCGAGCCGTCGATGGAGCCGCACGAGATCCTGGCCAGCGAGTCGCAGGAGCGGATGCTCCTGGTCGTCGAGCCGGCCAAGCTCGAAACGGTCCTCAAGACCTGCGAGAAGTGGGGCGTGCTGGCCACCGCGATCGGCGAAGTCACCGCGCCGGAGCCGGACGGCCAGCCGGGCCGGCTGCTGATCACCTGGCGTGACCACCTGGTGGTGGACGTGCCGCCGGGCTCGCTGGTGGACGACGGGCCGGTCTACGCCCGCCCGATGCGCGAGCCGGCCGACCTGATCCTGCTCCAGGCCGACCGGGCCGAGACGCTGCCCCGGCCGGCCGACCCGGACGCGCTGCGCGCGACCGTGCTGCGCATGATCGCGTCGCCCAACCTGTGCGACAAGACCTGGGTCACCGAGCAGTACGACCGCTACGTGCTGGGCAACACCGTGCTCGCCCAGCCGGAGGATTCGGGCGTCATCCGGATCGACGAGCGGACCGGCCTGGGCGTGGCGCTGTCGGTGGACGGCAACGGCCGGTACGCCCGGCTCGACCCGTACCACGGCGCCAAGCTGGCGCTGGCCGAGGCTTACCGGAACGTGGCCGTGACCGGGGCCACGCCGATCGCGGTCACCGACTGCCTGAACTTCGGCTCGCCGGAGGACCCGGGCGTGATGTGGCAGTTCGCCGAGGCCGTGCGCGGCCTGGCCGACGGCTGCGCCGAGCTGGGCATCCCGGTGACCGGCGGCAACGTCAGCTTCTACAACCAGACCGGGGCGGCGGCGATCCACCCGACGCCGGTGGTGGGCGTGCTCGGCGTGCTGGAGAACGTGGCCGACCGGGTCGCGACCGGCTTCGTCGCGCGCCCCAACAACGACCACGACCAGCTCTTCCTGCTCGGCGAGACGCACGTGGAGCTGTCCGGCTCGGAGTGGGCCTGGGTGACCCACCAGCACCTCGGTGGCGTACCGCCGCAGGTCGACCTGGCGCGCGAGAAGCAGCTCGCCGGGCTGCTGGCCGACGCCGCCCGGGTGGGGCACCTCAGCTCCACGCACGACCTCTCCGATGGCGGGCTCGCGCAGAGCCTGGTGGAGTCCTGCCTGCGGTACGGCGTCGGCGCGCGGATCGCGGTGCCGGAACGCTTCGAGGGCGGCTCGATGCCGTTCGTCTTCCTGTTCAGCGAGTCCGCCGGCCGCGTACTGGCCTCGGTGCCACGCGGCCACGAGAAGGCGTTCACCGCGCTGTGCGCCGAGCACGGCGTGCCGTGGGAGCTGATCGGGGTCACCGACCCGGCCGGGGGCGCGCTGGAGGTGCACGGCCAGTTCCGGATCGGGCTGGACGAGCTGCGGGAGGCGCACACGGGCACGCTGCCGAGCCTGTTCGGCGGGGTGCAGCCGTTCGAGGTGACCGCTCCGGACGCCGTCGAGGCGCCCGCCGGCGAGCCGGTGGACGCTGCCGAGGTTGGCGAATCTGCCGGCCCGGCGGCCGAGGAGGCGGCACCCGCTGTCGCCACCGGGTCCGTCGAGGCTCTGCCGGCGGATGACGCTCGCAGCGCGGCCAGCACCGAGCTCGCTGTGGAGGCAGCCACGCCCGATGCCGAGGCGGTTGACCGGCCGGCCGAGCGGGCCACGCCGCCGGTCCGCCCGACCCGGGCCGGGGACGCCCCGGCGGGTCAGGCCGATCCGGCCGGAGAACAGAGCGGGGCCGACGTCCCGCAGCCCGGTGCCACCGAGCAGCCTCCCGCGTCCGACGAGCGCTGAGGCGTTGGCCGCGGCCGTTCACGCCCAACCCGGATCCGGGGCCCGGTTCGACTGGGGCCTCGCGGGGGCGGCCGAACTCGGCCGGGTCTGCGCGGTACTGGTGGTGGTGGACGTGCTTTCGTTCACCACCACCGTCGAGGTGGCGGTCGGGCGGGGGATGCGCGTCCACCCGTTCCCCTGGGGCGAGCAGGCCGCCGACTACGCGCGGCGGGTCGGCGCGGTCGCCGCGACCGGCCGCCGGCAGGTGACCCCGGAACATCCGTGGTCGCTGTCGCCGGCCGCGCTGAGCCGGGCGCCGGTCGTGCGCGACCTGGTGCTGCCATCGCCGAACGGCTCGGCCATCAGTGCCGCCGCCAGCGCGACCGGGCTACCGGTGGTCGCGGCCAACCTGCGTAACGCCCGCGCCGTCGGGCGCTGGCTGCTACGGCAGGGGTACGGCTCGACCGCCGCCCCGATCGGCGTGGTCGCCGCCGGAGAGCAGTGGCCGGACGGCTCGCTGCGCCCGTCGGTGGAGGACCAACTCGGGGCGGCCACGGTGCTGGACGCTCTTTCCGGGGCACCCGGTGGCCTGTCGGTGGAGGCGGCCGTGGCACTCGCCGCGCTGGCCAGCACCCCGGACCTACCGGCGGCGGTGCGGGGCTGCGTCTCCGGCCGGGAGCTGATCGAGGACGGCTTCGCCGAGGACGTCGAGATCGCCGTACGCCTCAACACCTCCGACGTCATCCCCCTACTCCGCCAAGGCATCTTCACCCCCGCCTGACCCCCACCCCACCCCACCACCAGCGCCGCCGATCTTGCACTTACTGTCGGGACAAAAGGTGGCAAGAGGGGCATGTCGGCGACCGAAAGTGCATGATCGACGGTGGATTGGGTGGGTGCCGGCGTCCGAGTCCGGGTGAACGAGTCGTGGGGCGGCCGATTGGCCGCCCCACGATCTTTGTGTCCTTGCGTGCCGCGTGCGGCGCTACGGTCAGTCGTCCAGCCAGTCGAGGCGACGGCCGGCGCGGTCCTGGGTTTGGCCGTCCGGCCGACCACGGCCGGCTTGCGCCGGGTCGCCGTAGCTGCCGGGCTGGCCGTAGCCGCCCTGGTCGTAGGCGTTGTCGTAGCCGCCGCGCTGTTGTGGGGGCTCCTGGCCGTAGCCGCTGCCGCCCTGGCCGTAGCCGCCCTGGTCGTAGGCCGTGTTGTCGTAGCTACCGCGCTGTTGTGGGGGCTCCTGGCCGTAGCCGCCGCCCTGGCCGTAGCCGCTGCCGCTCTTGCCGTAGCCGCCCTGGTCGTAGGCCGTGTTGTCGTAGCCGCCCCGCTGAGCGGGCTCCTGGCCGTAGCCACCGCCCGGCTGGTCGTACCCGCCGGACGACTCCGCGCCGCGGCCGTAGCCGCCGGTCGGCTCGCCCTGCCCATAGCCCCGGGTCGATTCGCTCTGGCCGTAGCCGCCCGTGGGCTCGCCCTGGCCGTAGCCCCGGGTCGAGTCGGCCTGCCCGTAGCCGCCGGTCGGTTCGCTCTTCCCGTAGCCGCCGGTGGCCTCGCTCTGGCCGTAGCCGCCGGTGGGCTCGCCCTGGCCGTAGCCTCGGGTCGTGTCGGCCTGCCCGTAGCCGCCGGTGGCTTCACCCCGGCCGTAGCCGGTGGACTCGGACTGGCCGTATCCCTGGCCGGCACCGGGCTCGTACAGGCCGGTCGCGTACGGGTCGGCGGGGGCGGGGTACCGGGTCTCGTCGCCGTTGTAGCGGCCGGTCGGCTCGTCGTACCGCTGCTCGCCGTAGCCGCCGCCCGCCGGCGGGTAGTCCGCGCCGCCGCTGCCGGCGCCGTGGTCGCGGCTGCCGTAGCCGCCACCCGAGGCCGGGCTGTTGCCGTAGCCACCGCCGGACGAAGGGGCGTTGCCGTAGCCACTACCGGAGGACGGGGCATTGCCGTAACCGGACGCGCCATAGCCGCCCGGCTCGTCGCCGTAGCCGCCACCAGCCCAGCCCTGCCCCGGCCCGCCCGAGGCGCCGTAAGACTGCGGCGGGGCGCCGTACGGGTCCGGTGGGACGTCGTCGATGACCGGCTGGTGCATCATCGTCTGCGCGTTGCTCAGCCCCGGGCCGCCGACCATGGTCGGGTCCGGTGCGGCGCCGACGCGGTTCACCACCCGGGTGTGGTCGTCCGCGCCCGCGAACGAACCTCGGGCCGCCGGGACCGCGCCGGCCGGAGCGCCCGCCGGAGCGTCGCCGTCGGCCTCGGCCTCCTCGTTCTCCTTGCGCTTCATCCAGAGCAGCACGATTGTGCCGACACCGACGGCCACGAAGAGGCCGCCCAGCAGGATCAGCAGCCAGTTGCCGAAGCCGCCGGAGTCCTCGTTCCCGGGCGGGGTCTGGGCCGCGACGCTCTCGCCGGCGGTGGTCTCCTCCTCGCCTGCGGCATCCTCCTCGAACGGGTCCTCGGTAGGCACCGCCGACTCGGTCGCCGAGGGGGTGGCGCTCGGGCTGGCCGAGGACTCGATCGCCAAGGTGATCCGCCGCCCGGTGATGCTCTGGCCCGGGCTGGCGTTGAAGTTCACGACACTCGTTTTGCCGCTCGCGCTCGCGCCGAGGTCGATCCGACCCGGGACGATGGGCCGGCTGTTGGTGCCGGTGAAGCGGAAGTTGCCGTTCGGGTCGCTCCTGGTCTCGTACTGGCTGCCGGCGCTGTCCTTGAGCAGGACCAACGCGTTCGGCACCGCCTCGCCGGACTGGGTCACGACCTTGCCGGAGATCGACCGGACGGTCTGCGGTGCCTGCGGCGCCTCCGTCGTCGGCGGCGCCTGCGCCTTCACCGTCAGTTGGAAGGTGTCGGTGGCAGGGTCGGAGCTGTCCGGCTGGACCCGGACAGTGACCGTGACGCTGTTGTCCCGTGCGCTGTCATTGGCTTGTAGCGTCAGCAGCTGGGTCTTCGGCGACAGGGGCGGACCGGTGAACTGGAAGCTGCCGCATCCACTGCTGCAGCTGACACCAGACGGCAGGCCGGTCAGGCTGATCTCGCCGCTTTTGTCGTCGACACTCGGGGTAATCCGCACGGTCACCGTGCCGTCGCTGCCCGCGTTGACGGTTAGCGAGCGCGGTGAGACGTTGATGTCGGCGGCCAGGGCGGGTGTGGCGGGGACGGCGAGCAGGGCACCGACAATCAGCGCCACGACCACACCGGCCCGCTTTTGCCAGGCTCGTCGGTGTGTTGACACGTCCACCGCCTTCCGAACTGACCTCCCCTGACTGGCGGGTGCCGAGCGGGGGAACATCACGGTACGAATACGCCGTCGGCAACTATGCCCTGTCGGGGCGGATCGGCGCGACCCAGGGCCAGCGTGATGCATGGCGCGGTCACGCCGTATCGTCCCGTCGTGTCCTCTCCGTACATTAAGTCCGCCGCGGTCACGACGGCGCTGGCGGCTCTCGACGAGGGGCGTACGCCCGAAAGGTCGGTGCTCCGTGCGGCGGTCAGGGCCCTGTTGACCATCCTCGCGGAGCGCGCCCCCGGCCGATCGGTGGAGGTGCGCGTCCCACCTTACGGTGTAGTTCAGTGCGTTCCGGGGCCACGACACACCCGCGGTACGCCTCCGAACACGGTGGAGATGGATCCGGCGACCTGGCTCGCGCTGGCCACCGGACGACTCGATTGGGCGCAGGCGGTCACGGAGGGTCGCGTACGGGCGAGCGGGATCCGCGCGGACCTGTCCGGGTATTTGCCGCTCGAACTGGGGTGACGCGTGTTGCTGCTGACGGATAGCGGTGACAACGTGACTGTATGTGGCGACACGGATTCGCGTACACTGTCAGGCGACGACAGTGTGGTCCCCGGCCGACCAGCGCGGAGCAGCCCCTTGGTTCCGCCAGGCCAGTCCAGACCAGCAAGAGGGAGCGGCAGGTGCCCCGAGGCGACGGCCGGCTGAGCCACGACCTTGATCCCCAACGACCCGGCCCCCAGGACGCGTGCGGCGTCTTCGGTGTCTGGGCCCCCGGGGAGGAGGTTGCCAACCTGACCTACTTCGGGCTGTACGCGTTGCAGCACCGGGGGCAGGAGGCAGCCGGCATAGCGGTCAGTGACGGCTCCGGCGTGGTGGTGTACAAGGACCTCGGCCTGGTGGCCCAGGTCTTCGACGAGCCGACGCTGGCCAGCCTGCGCGGGCACGTCGCGATCGGGCACACCCGGTATTCGACGACCGGTGCCTCGACCTGGGAAAACGCCCAGCCGACCATCCGGGCCACCAGTTCGGGCACCACCATCGCGCTGGCCCACAACGGCAACCTGGTCAACACCGCGGAGCTGCAGCGCGAGGTGGCCGAGCGCGGCCTGACCGCCGACGGCTCGTCCAACGACACCTCGCTGGTCACCATGCTGCTGGCCAGCCGGCCCGATCTCTCCGTCGAGGGCGCCGCGCTGGAGGTGCTGCCGCAGCTGCGAGGCGCGTTCAGCTTCGTCTTCATGGACGAGTCGACGCTCTACGCCGCGCGTGACCCGCACGGGGTGCGCCCCTTGGTGCTCGGTCGGCTGGAGCGGGGCTGGGTGGTGGCCAGCGAGACCGCCGCGCTGGACATCGTCGGCGCGAGCGTGGTCCGCGAGGTCGAGCCCGGTGAGTTGATCGCGATCGACGCGGAGGGGCTGCGGTCCACCCGGTTCGCCGCCCCCGAGCCCAAGGGCTGCCTGTTCGAGTACGTCTACATCGCCCGCCCGGACGCCACCATCGCCGGACGCAACGTGCACGCGGCGCGGGTGCAGATCGGTCGCCAGCTGGCCAAGGAGCACCCGGTCGAGGCCGACATGGTCATCCCGGTGCCCGAGTCGGGCACTCCGGCGGCGATCGGCTACGCCGAGGAGTCCGGCATCACCTACGGCGCCGGCCTGATGAAGAACCCGTACGTCGGGCGCACCTTCATCCAGCCGTCGCAGACGCTGCGCCAGCTCGGCATCCGGCTCAAGCTCAACCCGCTGCGCGAGAACGTCCGGGGCAAGCGCCTGGTGGTGGTCGACGACTCCATCGTCCGGGGCAACACCCAGCGCGCCATCGTGCGGATGCTTCGCGAGGCCGGCGCGGTGGAGGTGCACGTCCGCATCTCGTCGCCGCCGGTCTCCTGGCCCTGTTTCTACGGCATCGACTTCGCCACCCGCGCCGAGCTGCTCGCCAACGGCCTCGACAACGAGGGCATCCGGCGTTCGATCGGCGCGGACAGCCTGGGCTACGTCTCGCTGTCCGGCCTGATCGGGGCGACCGAGCAGCCGAAGAACCGGCTGTGCCGGGCGTGTTTCGATGGGGAGTACCCGATCGAGCTGCCCGTCGGCAACCTGATCGGCAAGCACGTGCTCGAAGGAATCGGCCGTCGGGTCGCGCACAGCGCGGCCGACGACACCGGCGCCGCCGAGCAGCTCGTCCCTCCGCTCGTCGCCACTCCGGGCGGCACACACCGCCCGTAGCACCGTCCGGCTGCGGCGTCGGTCACCGTCGACGCGGCAGCCGAGAACCACAAAGGGGAGAACCGTGACGCACGTGTCCGAGCGCAGCGGCGCAGGAAGCAGCCCGACCGGCGCTGGCGGCGACCGTCAGCCCTGGACGGCCGGCACCGGCCGCCCGGCTCGCAAACGTTCGGTCTCGTACGCGGACGCCGGCGTGTCGATCGAGGCCGGTGACCGTGCGGTGGAGTTGCTCAAGTCCAAGGTGAAGCAGACCCGCCGGCCGGAGGTGATGGGCGACCTCGGTGGCTTCGCCGGCCTGTTCCGGCTGGACACCACGAAGTACAAGAACCCGATCCTGGCCTCCTCCACCGACGGTGTCGGCACCAAGCTGGTGATCGCCCAGCAGATGGACATCCACGACACGGTCGGCATCGACCTCGTCGCGATGGTCGTCGACGACCTGGTCGCCTGCGGTGCCGAGCCGCTGTTCCTGCTGGACTACATCGCCACCGGCGAGGTCGTGCCGGACAAGGTCGCCGAGATCGGTGCCGGCATCGCCGACGGCTGCCGGTACGCGGGCTGCGCGCTGCTCGGCGGGGAGACCGCCGAGCACCCGGGCGTGCTGCGTCCCGACGAGTACGACATCTCCGCCACCGGCGTCGGCGTGGTGGAGGAGAGCGCGATCCTCAGCTCGGAGCGGGTCGAGGTGGGCGACGTGGTGATCGCCATGCGCTCGTCCGGTCTGCACTCGAACGGCTACTCGCTGGTCCGGCACGTGCTGCTCGGTGCCGCGCGGATGCGGCTGGACGTGGTGATCGACGACTTCGGTCGGCAGCGCACCCTCGGCGAGGAGTTGCTCACCCCCACCAAGATCTACGCGCAGGACTGCCTCAAGCTGATCGCCGAGGCCGAGGTGCGGGCGCTGGCGCACGTCACCGGCGGCGGCATCCCCGGCAACCTGGTGCGGATCCTGCCGGAGCACGTGGACGCGGTGGTCAACCGCGCGACCTGGAAGCCGCAGCCGATCTTCGACCTGCTCCAGTCCAAGGGCCGGATCGAGGACCCGGCGATGGAGGCGACCTTCAACATGGGCGTCGGCATGTTCGCGATCGTCTCGGCCGAGGACGCCGACCGCGCGCTGGCCACGCTGACCGGTCGCGGGGTGGACGCCTGGCAGGCCGGCGAGATCATCGAGGGCACCGGCGAGGTGCGGATGGTCGGTCAGCACACCCGCGGCTGATCACCCTGCGCTGATCCTCCAACCACCTGATCAGGGGTTCACCCGAGTGGCCGTCTCCGCCTAGCCTGAAGGGCACCCTCAGAGCTGTGAGGCGCGCCCATGCCGGGGTGTGCCCGCAGCCCTTCAACCGGCCCGGAGGAGGGCGATGGCTGCGCGGGGACGGTCATTGCGCGGGATGCGGGGCCTGGCCACCGTCCCGTCGTACGTCGTGATGCAGCCCACCACCCTCTGCAATCTCGACTGCGCGTACTGCTATCTGCCGTTCCGGGCGGTCGACCGGCGGATGCCGGTCGCGGTGGCCGAGGCGGTGGCCGCGTCGGTGAACCGCTGGGCGGCGGCGGAGCGCTTCTCGGTGGTCTGGCACGGCGGCGAACCGCTCGCCGCCGGTCGGGACCAGTTGGCCGCGCTGATGGCACCGTTCGGGCCCCAGGTCGAGCATCACGTCCAGACCAACGCCACGTTGATCGACGACGCCTGGTGCGAGTTCTTCGCCGCGCACCAGATGCGGGTGAGCGTGAGCGTGGACGGGCCGCGGGAGCGCAACGGCGAGCGGGTCACCCGGGCTGGCCGGCCGGCGTACGACCGGATCGTCCGTGGGGTGGCCGCGCTGCGCCGGCACGGGCTGCCCTTCTCGGCGCTGGCGGTGGTGAACGACCCGTCGCCCGGTCGGGCGACGGAGTTGTACGACTACTGCCTCGACCTCGGCTGCGAGGTGCTCGGCGTGAACATCGAGGAGACCGAGGGGGTCAACACGCGTGACAATTCCCACGATGCCGTAGCGGTGACCGGGTTCTGGGCCGAACTGGTCTCGGCCTGGCGGCGGGACCCGAGGATCCATCTGCGGGAGGTCGAGTGGTCGCTGCGATACGCCGCAGCGGTGCTGGACGGCACCGAGGACGACCTGTTGCCCGGCCGGCTCGACCCGATCCCGACCGTGGCGTACGACGGCTCGGTCGTCGTGCTCTCGCCCGAGCTGGCCGGTTTCACCGATCCCCGCTACGGCGACTTCAGCAGCGGGAACGTGCTCACCACGCCGTTGGCCGCGATCCTCGCCGACGCGGAGCGCACGGCCTGGGTCGGCGAGTTCATCACCGGGGTGGAGGCGTGCCGGTCGTCCTGCCCCTACTTCGGGTTCTGTGGCGGAGGCCACGCGGCCAACCGTTACTTCGAGCTGGGGCGTTTTGACGGTACGGAGACCGAGCACTGCCGCAACAGCAAGATCCGCCTACTGGAGGGAGTGTTGGAGCATGCCCGAGACCACCAGTCACCGGGAGCCTGAGCGCGTGACGGGAGACGAGCCCGACCGGGTCGCCGACCGGGTGCGGGACGCCGCTGCCGGGCTCACCGCCCTGCTCCACGAGGCCGAGGTAGCGCGACGGCTGCGGGCGGAGGTGGTGGGTGGTGACGGCGCCAGCGCGGTCTGCGCCTGGAACCACTTCGAGAACATCCCGACGTTCTACAACTGGAACAACCGGCCCCGCTGACCGGGCCGGGACCAAGGGGCCCGCCACGCCGTCGGAGCATTGTCCGGGCATGGCAGGCCCCTTGGAACGTCGGATGGTACGCCGCCGCCGGTAGCGGGCACATGCGTGAGCACGCGGGGAGTTACCGCGTGCTCAGATGTGACCGGGGGTCAGCGGGTCGGACGGACCCAGTTGTCCGGGTCGTCCTCGGCGTGGTCCTCGTCGTCGTCGACGTACTCTTTGTAGTCGTCGTCGAAGTTGCGGTCCGACTTGCCGCTGCCGCCGAGTTCTCGCTGCAAGGCGGCGAGGTCGGTGTTCGGGGAGTGGTACTTCAACTCCCGGGCCACCTTTGTCTGCTTGGCCTTAGCACGGCCGCGCCCCATGGCTCGACCCCCTCGCACAGAATGCGGGGCAGCCCGAAGGCGGGCCCCGATGACGTCAGGCATCTCTCGTGGCTCTTACGGTACATGGGGATGCCACCGTTCGGCACCTCGGGTTACCGTCGACCGCAACCGCGCGTTGCGGTCGTGCGGTCGTCACCCATTGTACCCGGTAAGGAGCGATGCCGGGAACGGTCGTGACACGGGGCAAATCCTCACGAACGCGTCGTATCTTCAGTTTAGCCGGGCATGGCCGCCGAGGGCGGGACCAATCGGCCCGCCCTCGGCGGCGCGTCGTCAGCGCAGGTGGATCGTGCGCAGCCGGCCGATCTCGGCCATCCGCCGTTCGGCCAGCCGGTCCGCCGCCACGGCCGGCGGGACGCCGTCGGAGTCGGCGAGCCGGAGGATCTCCCGGGTGGTGTCGTAGATCCGGGTGGCCCGCAGCTTCGCCCGGTCGAAGTCGAAGCCCTCGATCTCGTCCGCGACCTGGATCACGCCGCCCGCGTTCACCACGTAGTCCGGTGCGTAGAGGATGCCCCGGTCGGCGAGCAGCTTCTCGACGCCCGGGTGGGCGAGCTGGTTGTTGGCCGCCCCGGCGACCACCTTCGCGCGCAGCGCCGGCACGGTGTCGTCGTCCAGCGCGCCGCCGAGGGCGCACGGGGCGTACACGTCGATGTCGGCGGAGACCAGCGCGGTCACGTCGTCGAGGAGGGTGACCTGGGGGTGGGTGGTGCGCGCCCAGTCCAGCGCCCGCGGGTTCACGTCGGTCGCGACCACCTCGGCGCCGTCGTCGAGGAGGTGGCCGACCAGGTACCTGCCGACCTTGCCCAGGCCGGCCACGCCGACCCGCTTGCCGTGCAGCGTCGGTACGCCCCAGACGTGCTCGGCCGCCGCCCGCATGCCCTGGTACACGCCCCAGGCGGTGAGGATCGAGGAGTCGCCCGCCCCGCCGTGTTCGACGCTGCGGCCGGTGACGTACCGGGTCTCGCGGGCGATCACGTCCATGTCCGCCACGTAGGTGCCGACGTCGCAGGCGGTGTAGTACCGGCCGTTCAGCGACTCCACGAAGCGCCCGTACGCGCGCAGCAGCGCCTCGCTCTTGATCTGCTCCGGGTCGCCCCAGATGACCGCCTTGCCGCCGCCCAGGTCCAGGCCCGCGAGCGCGTTCTTGTACGCCATGCCGCGGGACAGGTCGAGCACGTCGGCGAGGGCGGCCTCCTCGCTGCCGTACGGGTAGAAGCGGGTGCCACCGAGCGCGGGGCCGAGCGCGGTGGAGTAGATACCGATGATCGCCTTCAGGCCGGTCTGCTTGTCCTGGCAGAACACGACCTGCTCATGCCCCGTGGACTCGGGGTCGTCGGTGGTGGCGAAAACGCCCATGACTGGCTCCTGTGTCGGCGGGCGCCCTTGTGGGACGCGGACCTGGTGTAGGCCGGCGGGATGCTGCCGGTGCTGCGAGCCTAGTATCGGCCGGTGCCGCGCTGCCCTCCCGGCGGCACCGTCCCGCCCTGCGGGCAGCACCGCAGCGCCGTTTCCCGCCGGGCTGCCCACCGGTCCGGGACGCGCCCGGGCCGCCGTCCCGGATGACGCCGAGCACCGCTCGGCTTGCGGTTCGTGGGAGGATCGCGCCGTGCCGTCGCTCTTCGCTTCATACCTGCGCGTGTACGAGCCGCTGACCGCCTTCGACCGGGATCGCCAGTCGTACTGGCGGCGCTACGTCGAGCAGGGGCGGGCGGTGGCGCCGGTGGAGGGGCCCGGCCGGCAGCGTACGTCGGTGATCGAGGCACTGGGCGCCGGCTGGACCCGGCTGCCCGACCTGCCGGACGAGGCGTACGTGCTGGAGACCGACGAGACGCTGCTGGTGTGCCCGTGGAACCTGCGCATCCGGGTGGCCGAGGCCGCGCTGAGCGCGCGGGACGGGGTGCCGGCGGTGCTGGCCGACGCGTTCGTCCCGCCGGTGCTGGCGGGGCAGGCCAAGGCGGTGGTGGAGGACTGGCGCAGCGGGGCCCGGGTGCTGGAGCACGGCGTGCCCCGACTGCACGAGCAGATCGCGACCTGGGGCGTGCCGCTGCGCTGGTTTGTGCTGTTCGAGGCGGAGGAACGCAACCACGTGACCGCACCCGGGCGTCGCTCGCTGCGGTTCCGGACGGAGATCTCCAAGGCTCGTCGCCGGTCGTCCCGGGCGCTGTCGGTGCTGCGGAAGTCGGTCGGCGAGGCGCCGATCACGGAGGCGGTCGAGGAGGCCGCCCGGTGGCTGGAGGAGTTCCACCCGCGTTCCGTGGTCGAGCTGGACTACGGCGGGCTGGTCGAGTTGCTCTCGGACGAGACGCTGGCCGCCGACGACTCGCCGGAGCTGGTCGCGGCCGGGCTCGGCGGGCTGTCCCGGGGCGAGGCGGAGGAGGCTTCCGCGGCGTACGACAAGCTCGTCGCCCGCTGGCGCGCGGTGCAACTTCTGGAGCGCTGTAACTAGTCCTCGATGTCCCGCATTCGGACAAGAACACGAGGCAGCTTCGTAGTTGACGCATCACGAACCGTGATCATGAGTCCGAATTAAGTACTTTCTGGCGTGTAAAAGTCGTATAAATCGGGCATGGTTCATCCGTCCGTCTAGGGACGTTCGGCCGTTCGGCCCATGTCGGACATCGGGGACTAGCCGGACCATGGGAGACGCGTCGGCCGGCGGGACCCCGGCCGATGTCTATACATGTGGAGGAGTGACCGATGGCATCGCGAACGCACGAACCAGAGCCGCTACTCACGCCGGCCGAGGTGGCGTCGATGTTCCGTGTCGACCCGAAGACGGTGACCCGCTGGGCGAAGGCTGGCAAGCTCAGCGCCATCCGGACCCTCGGCGGCCACCGCCGCTATCGGGAGTCCGAGGTCAGGGCACTGCTGCAGGGTCAGATCCCGCAGCAGCGTCAGGGGGACTGACCGGCTGGCATAGCAGGCTTTCTCGAAGGGCGGCGGATTTCTTCCGTCGCCCTTCGTCATGCCCGGGGCAGGCCCGAGCGGGCGGCGCGGCAATCGCGTCGCGGGCCGAGGCCATCCGGGCAACCTCAGTTGGTCAGCTCGACCCGGATGCCCACCGTGCCGCCCTCGCCACGGCGCAGCCGGCTGCCGAGCAGGCTGAGCCGGCCGATCACCCGGTACTTCTGCTTGATCAGGCCACGGATGCGGTCGGTCGCTCCGGGGTCGTAGAGGCTCGCCCGGGCCGGCACCGCCACGCCACGCGGCCGGCCACGCACGTCGCATGGTGCCACCGTGACCTCCCCGCTGCGGCGGATCCGCTTCACCTTGCCGGCGTCCGCCGCCGACCACACCGCCAGGGCGTCGCCGTCGCGGACCGCCCAGACCGGGGTCGGCACCGCCCGGCCGTCCTTGCGGAAGGTCGTGAGGAGAATGTATTTCTCCGCCGAGAGGCGATCCAACATCGTCACATCGTTCAGGATACGGGCGGTGCGGCTGACTGAGCAGCCGGATAGCGTGAAGGATGTGACGGGGGAGCCACGGATCGGTGACGTCTTCGGGGAACTGCTGCGCGACGCGCTGGCGGTGGCCACCGGGGTCGGTCCCCGGCCATTGGCCGGCGGGCGGCTGCCCCGTCCGGTCATCGAGGTCATCGAACGGGACGACGGGCTGGTCAACGGCGCGCCGGCCGCGCACTACCTGGACGGGCCGGAGGACTGGCAACCGCACGACCACCGGGCGGTGGATCGGGTACGCGGCGCGACGCTGGACGTCGGCGTGGGCGCCGGGCGGATCGCGTTGCTGCTCCAGGAGCGCGGCGTACCGGTCACCGGGCTGGACGTCTCGCCCGGCGCGTTGCAGGTGTGCCGTCGTCGGGGTGTACGCGACCTCGTGCACGGCACGGTCGACGAGCACGCCACGAGTGGGCGGCGGTACGACACCTTCCTGCTCCTCGGCAACAACCTCGGCCTGATCGAGGGCCGGGAGCGGGCACCCGCCTTCCTCGCGGCGTTGGCCGCGATGGCCCGCCCCGGCGCGCAGGTGATCGCCCACGGCACCGATCCGTACGGCACCCGCGACCCCGTACACACCGGCTATCACGAACTCAACCGACGGCGGGGGCGCCTCGGCGGCCAGCTGCGGTTGCGGCTGCGCTACCGCGAGCTGGGTACGCCCTGGTTCGACTACCTGGTCTGCTCACCTGACGAACTCGCCGAGCTGGTCCGTGGCTCCGACTGGCAGCTGGCCGACGTGGACGACCGCGACGCCCCGTACTATCTCGCCACCCTGCGGCTGCCCGGCTGAGCCGGCGGGCGGCGGCAGGGTGTTGACCGGGGCCCCTTGCGGTACCGGAGGCGTTGACAAGGGGCCCCTCCTACCTCTCAGACCTGGACGGTCGGGGGGAGCTGCTCCGGGGGGAGGCCCCCGTCGCCGTCGACGACCGCGTCCGGCTGGCCGTCCTCGTCGATGTCGACCATCGTGACGTCGACCTTGCCGTCACCGTCGGTGTCGAACTGGAACAGGTCGGCCTTGCCGTCACCGTCGGTGTCGACGACCCACACGTCGGTACGGCCGTCGTTGTTGGTGTCGGCGCGCAGCAGCTCGACGCGCTCGTCGCCGCGAGTCTCGACGGTCTCCTCGGCGCCCGCGCCGTCCACGGTCTCCTGGCTCATCTGCTCGTCCTTCCCTTGGGTTGTCGGCGGTCTGTACCCGATCCCGGCGGCCCCCACGCATCGGGCCGCGGTCGGTGCTGCATAGGGTCGCACCATGACTGAGCGGAGCGGACGGACCGGCTCCGGCGTGGCGGCGATCCCGCACGCCGGCAGCGGTATCGGCGAGCGAATCGTTACTGTGCGGTGGTGTCGTAATGACTGAACGATTCGTGGTGGTTGGGGCCGGCACGATGGGCCTCGGTATCGCGTACGTGGCGGCCGGCGCCGGCCATGCGGTGGAACTGGTCGAGGTGGACCGGGCGCGTGGCGGCGCGGCGGTGGAGCGGCTCGCCCAGTTGTGGGACCGGGCCGTGCAGCGCGGCAAGCTGACCGCCGAGCAGGCCGCCGCCAACCGGGAACGGGTCGCCCTGCGGGCCGGGTTGGCCGAGGTCGCCGAGGCCCCGGACGTGATCGTGGAGGCGGTGCCGGAGCGGCTCGACCTGAAGCGGTCCGTGCTGACCGAGGCGGAGGCGCTGCGACCGGCGCTGCTCGGCAGCAACACCTCCAGCATCCCGATCGCCGACCTCGCCCGGGAACTGGCGCGGCCGGAGCGCTTCTGCGGGCTGCATT
>NZ_JBFBAO010000076.1:0-22063 GCF_040682255.1 Micromonospora sp. NPDC051296
GCCGTCTGCGCCCACGCCACCTCCCGCGCCTGCGCTCTGGCCGCGCGCAGGCCCGCCAGCGCATCAGCGTCCACAGCCGACAGCAAACGCCAGGCGGTCGGGTCCGAGGCCACCGGACCGAACAGTTCCGCCTGGTCACGCAGCACGGCCAGGTCCGCAATCGCTTCCCCGCCGTCGGCGAGCATCACCGCGAGGTCCACCGCGACCTGACCCGGGTCGTGCACACCCCTGCGCTGCCGCAGCCCGGACAACGCCTCACTGAACGCACCGGTCAACCCGGTCACGTCAGCGACATCGGCCAACAACCGAGCCCCGGCATGCCCCACCACACCCCGCCCGTCACCGCTCACCACGATCTTCGGACGTACTCCGGTAGTCTTCACCTGGCAAGTGCCTTCCGAGACGGGCGATCAGGGCCTTCGACAAGCCAGATCATCCCAGATCAGAAGGCACTTCCTCATCTGCGATCAAGGACCGGACGCCCCTTGATGAAGGGCCGAGGTTAGGGGGTCTCCATTCCGAGTTGGCGTCACAGGAATCCGATGGCTACAGTTTGAGGACCAGCAGGCGGTCCGACAGGCTTTCGCTCCTGAATATGCCTCCACCGCACGAAATCTTCGTGCACCCGGAGGCAAACGGTCGTGCCGCGCTACTTTTACGTCTACGTCGGCAGAGAGTCCAGGAGAAACCTGGAAATCGGAAGAGCGCTGGGTGTCTGGGGGTGGCGCTCTGAGGCTCTCGACGTGCGCAGCAAGCCCGATCCTCGACCGAGCCGGGACGTTGCCCGAAGCATGGCAGTGGGAGACTTCCTCATTCTGGCATTCGCCGGGTCCCCCGGTCCCCGTAGGCCTCAGAACGAGTTCGTTGAAGGTAGTCTTTCGGAACTCATCATCACCCGAATCACCAGGCCTCTTTATGGGTCGAGCCGTCGGGTCTGGCCCGACGACGTCTACCCGGAACGGGTGGATCTCCGCTTGGTAGAAAGCGTAGGGCCGGTCAAAGGACAGAGACTGGGTGTCGGAGCGATGCGGGCACTCCAGCGATCCGGGACTACACGAGGGATCCCAGTTGCCGAAGCACCGATCGCGCTTGGGTCTCTGATCCTCACCGAGGACGGCCTGCCAGATGAACCGTTGGACCTTGAAGGCGATCTGGACATACTCACGGAGGTGATGCGGCGCAGGGAGCAACGTCGGCTACGACGCCGGCAGTTCGGCCTGCGGGACCAGATCACCTGCGACCTGTGTGGGCGGTTGGTGCCAGCGCGATTGGTGGCAGCAGCACACATCAAACGGCGCGCCGAAGCGTCCCGGGAGGAGAGGCTCGACCCCGGAAACATCATGGCGAGCTGCCTGCTCGGCTGCGATGCATTGTTTGAACACGGCTACATCTATGTGGATTCGAAGGGAGTAATCAGGGCAGCTGACCGCACACAAGGCGACGTCGCGGCGTCGACCCGGTCGTTGACTGGACGCCGGTGCACGGCCTACAACGCTCAGTCGCGTCGATTCTTTGAGTATCACGCGACGAGGAGTGGCCATCCATGGACCGATGCAGGCCGCCGCACTGATTACGCGTGGCTGACAGCCGGATGGCCCCTCGTTGGCGAAGCTGAGGTCGAGAACGTCGTGAGGGACGTGTAGTAGGAAGAGAGCCGCTCGCTTCGCCCACGGCTGCCTGAGCCAATTCACCCGCGAGCCGGACCGGGCGCGGACCGAGATCGAGCAGGTCGTCCGCCGACCTGGCGGCCGGTCCGCCGCTGCACATCGCCGCCCTGATGGACCTGACCCGGGCAGCCCCGCGCTCCGCGCAGCCGGGACCCTGGAAGGAGCCCACCGATCCGCCCGGAAACTGATAGCTTGACCAGGTAGGAGCCTAATTCGCATTTCCTCCGGAGTGCGGGGGTAGTGGTGTCGCATCCGATCGGATCCGCGCGGACGGGGCGCCACGCGAGCAGGCACGGTCGGCGGCGTCTGCCGGCCACGCTCGCGCTGGCGGCCGTCGTGCTGCTGGGTGCCGGTGGGGTGGCATGCACCGGCGGGACGCCGAGGAGCGCCCCGTTGCCGGGTGCCAGCGGAGTGCCCGATGCCGGCGAGGTGGCTGATGCCGGCGGCCAAGCGCGGGCGGACGGCCCGACACAGGCAGACGGCCCCGCCCAAGCCGACGGCTTCACTCAGGGGGAGCTTCCCGCGTGGGCCGGTGGTCCGCCGGATCCGGACTCGCCGGCGGACGGCCCACGACCGGCTCTGTGCGCGACCGAGCCCTCCCCCGCCGACCCGGTCGGGCAGGCGCCGATCATCTCCGGCAGGGAGGTGTGGAGCTTCGTGTCCGCGCCGCAGCTGCGGCCGATGCGGGTGACCGTCGCGACGCACCGCGCCGGCACCGCGCCCGGGCAGATCTTCGTCGCTCCGTACAGCCGGTCGACCATGGTCGGCCAGACCGGGTCGCTGATCCTCGGCGACGGCGGTGATCCGGTGTGGTTCCGGCCGCTGCCGTCGCCGAGCCTGCAGAACGCCGACTTCAAGGTCCAGACCTGGTACGACCCGGCGACCGGGACGTCGCAGCCGGTGCTGACCTGGTGGCAGGGCACGATCGCGGATCCGCCGGGCGGGGTGCCGGAGCCGGGCGGCTGCTACTACGTCTACGACTCTCAGTATCGGCTGCGGCAGACGGTCGCCGCGCGCAACGGCTTCCGTGCGGACGCGTACGAGTTCCTGCTCACCCCCCGGGGTACGGCGCTGTTCATCGCGTCCCGGCCGGAGCAGACGGACCTGCGGCCGTACGGTGGGCCGGCTGACGGGGTCATCCTGAACAGCGAGGTGCAGGAGGTCGACCTGGCCACCGGGGAGTTGGTCTTCTCCTGGAACGTCCGCGAGCACGTCGACCCCGCCGAGTCGCAGGTGCCGGTGACCTCGGGTGCAGCGTGGGACGCGTACCAGGTGAACTCGGTCGACGAGGGCCCTGACGGGCAGCTGTTGATCTCCGCCGGGAACACCTGGGCGGTCTACGCCGTCGACCGGGGCAGCGGGGACATCCAGTGGCGGCTCGGCGGCCGGCGTAGCGACTTCACCTTCGGCCCGGACGCGAGCTTCGCCTGGCCGCACGATGCCCGGTTCCGGCCGGACAACCGGATCAGCGTGTTCGGCGACGGCTGCTGCGACCAGCCCGGCGGCAATCCCGGGCAGCGGTCGCACGGGCTGGTCCTCAGCCTCGACCTGGACAACCACACCGCGAGCGTGAACCGGGCGTACCACCACAGGCCGGCGTCGACCTCGCAGTCGCCGGGGAACCTGCAAGGGTTGCCGAACGGCAACGAGTTCGTCGGGTGGGGGCAGCAGCCGTATTACTCCGAGTACGCGGGCGACGGCAACACCTCAGGCGACGGTAAGCGGAACCTGCTCTACGACGCGCGGATGCCCGGGGAGAACTCCTCCTACCGGGCCTTCCGGAACGAGTGGGTCGGTACGCCGTACTACCCGCCGAGCGTGGCGGTCCGGCGCGAGGGCGCGCAGAGCGTGGTCTACGCCTCGTGGAACGGGTCGACCCAGACCCGGGCGTGGCAGTTGCTCGCCGGCCCGGACCCGGAGTCGCTGGCGGTGGTCGTCGAGCACGCCATGCGGACCGGGTTCGAGACGACGGTCGGCACGGTCAACGCCGGGCCGTACTTCCAGGTGCGGGCGCTGGACCAGGATCGGACGGTCCTGTCGACCTCGGCCGTGGTCCGCCTCGACGGCTGACCGGGCCCGGTAGGCGAAGCCGCCAGTTTCCCCCTCATCAACCCCCCTTTCGTCGTCTTAGCGAAAAGTTGTGCCGAAGTCTGCCGTAAGCCATGGACATATCTACATTCCTTTTGTTAGCTTCGGGCCTGGCAGCATCGATCAACACCCACCTCACGCCAAGATCCTGCGCCCGCGTCGCCCAGCTGTGGCGGCGACGGGCGACTCGGTGCTGCCCACCGCACCCACCAAGGAGGAACCGAACCGGTACGTCCCCGACCTGCCCGATCAGTCCTCAGTAGAAGGAGAGGCAGTTGAAGAGACGACTCGCGCTCGCCGTGGCGGGCCTGACCACCATCGCCCTCGTCGGCACGCCCACCATCTCATCGGCCGCCCCGAGCCCCTCGGCGGCCGCCCCCAGCTCCACCACCGCACCCCCGGAGACGGCCTTCCAGAAGGTCACCCTCAACGACCGCCCGGGCGAGCCGATGGACCTCGCCGTGCTGCCCGACAACCGGGTGCTGCACGTAACCCGCAAGGGCGAAGTCTGGTTACACAACCCCGATACCGGCCGCAACACCCTCGCCGCCACGCTGAACGTCTACCAGCACGACGAGGAGGGCCTGCAGAACGTCGCGATCGACCCCGGCTTCGGCAAGGGCGGCAACAACTGGGTCTACCTGTACTACTCGCCGCCGATGAACACCCCGGTCGACGATCCGTCCACTCCGGACGTAAACGAGGGCGACGCGCCGGCCTGGGGCACCGAGGCGGACTTCGCGCCGTTCGAGGGGATGATCCGGCTCTCCCGGTTCCGCCTGGTCAAGGACAAGCTGGACCTGACCACCGAGCAGCAGATCCTCGACGTGCCGGTCGACCGGGGCATCTGCTGCCACGTCGGCGGGGACATCGTCTTCGACGCAAAGGGCAACCTGTACCTGTCCACCGGTGACGACACCAACCCGTTCGAGTCCGGCGGCTACGCCCCCATCGACGAGCGCCCCGGTCGCCACCCGGCGTACGACGCGCAGCGCAGCTCGGCCAACACCAACGACCTGCGGGGCAAGATCCTGCGGATCAAGGTGGGCGCGAACGGCAGGTACACGATTCCGGACGGGAACCTCTTCAAGAAGGGCACGGCCGGCACCCGGCCGGAGATCTACCTGATGGGTCTGCGCAACCCGTTCCGGATCGAGCTGAACCGCAAGACCAACGAGCTGTACGTCGGCGACTACTCGCCGGACGCCGGCCAGCCCAACCCGCAGCGCGGGCCGGCCGGGCAGGGCAAGTGGCTCGTCGCCCGCAAGGCCGGCAACCACGGCTGGCCCTACTGCGCCACCCCGCAGCTGCCGTACGTGGACTACGACTTCGCCACCGGCGCCTCCGGGCAGACGTTCGACTGCTCGGCGCCGGTCAACGAGTCGCCGCACAACACCGGGCTGCGGAAGCTACCTCGGGTGGAGCAGCCGGACGTGTGGTACGGCTACGGACTCTCGCCGCAGTTCCCCGAGCTGGGCACGGGCGGCATCGGACCGATGGCCGGGCCGGCGTACCAGTTCTCCGCCCCGACGACCCGGGGCCGCGCCCCGGTGGCCTGGCCGGCGTACTACGAGGGCAAGCCGCTGTTCTACGAGTGGACCCGGGACTACGTGAAGGCGTTCCAGCTGAACCGGAGCGGCAAGCTGAGCGGGATCGAGTCGGTGCTCCCGTCGGTCATCTTCGACAACCCGATGGATCTCGAGTTCGGTCCGAACGGCGCGCTCTACGTGCTGGAGTACGGCGACGGCTTCTTCAGCGAGAACCCGGACGCGCAGCTGGCCCGGATCGACCACATCGGTTGGGACGGCAACCACAGCCCGGTGCCCCAGGTCTCGGCCACGCAGACCAACGGGCTCGCGCCGCTGACCGTCGAGTTCTCCAGCGAGGGCACCACGGATCCCGACGGTGACCGGCTGACGTACGAGTGGTACCTCGACGACGACAACAAGGTCGACTCGCGTTCGGCGAACCCGACGTTCACGTACCGGAAGAACGGCATCTACCACGCGACGCTCAAGGTGACCGACCCGAAGGGACGCTCGGCCGCCGCGTCGGTCCGGGTGGTGGTCGGCAACGCCGAGCCGGTGGTCGAGCTGGTCACGCCGGTCGTCGGCCAGCCGTTCACCTTCGGCGACACCGTGCAGTTCGAGGTACGGGTCACCGACGACCAGCCGGTGGACTGTGCCCGGGTCAGCGTGACGTACATCCTGGGTCACGACGACCACGGCCACCCGCAGACCACCGCCAACGGCTGCACCGGTTCGATCACCACCACGGTGCCCTCCGGTCACGACCCGGCCACCGACAACCTGTCCGCCGTGTTCGTCGCCTCGTACACCGACCCCGGTGGGGACGGCCTGCCCGCCCTGACCGGAACCGACGAGGTCGTCCTCGTTCCCACCACCCACTAGGAGTCAACATGTGTTACGGGTACGACGGGAAGGCCGCGCTGCGGCGATCCGTCATTGACCGGCGGGGAGTGCTGCGCGGTTCGTTGGCGGCGGTCGCCGGTGTCGGGCTCGCCACGTCGGGGATCGGCGCGACGGCCGCGGCGGCCACCACCAAGGTCACCGGGCGCAAGCGGGTGCCGCCGGGCCTGATCAGCATCCAGCTTTGGACGGTCCGCGACGCGCTGTCGGGTACGCCGGGGTACGACGCCACCCTCAAGCACCTCGCCCGGATCGGCTACCCCAAGGTGGAGCTGGCGCTCGGCTACTTCGGGCGGTCCGCCGCCCAGCTGCGTCGCTTCCTGGACAGCATCTGCATCAAGGCCAGTTCCAGCCACGAAGGGATCAGCGCCGACCCGGCCGCCCTGCGGCAGAAGATCCAGAACGCGGTCACCCTCGGTCAGAAGTTCATGGTGGTGCCGTACCTGTACTCCGAGAACGCCGACGACTGGAAGCGTTGGGCGGAGCAGATGAACGTCGAGGCTGCGGCGGCCCGCAAGGCCGGCCTGCGGTATGGCTACCACAACCACGCCCACGAGTTCACCATCGACCTCGGTCGGGGCCGGCGCCCCTGGGACGTGTTGACCGAGGAACTCGATCCGAAGCTCGTCCACCTGGAGATCGACATCTACTGGGCCGTCACCGGCGGCATCAACTCCGGCGACGGCGTGGCCGACCCCGAGGGCTTCACCCTGGACGTCATCCGCACCGCGCCGCAGCAGGTCCTGCAGTACCACGTCAAGGACCGGCACGCGGCCGACGGCGACATGGCGGACCTGGGTACCGGGATGATCGATTTCGGCCGGATCTTCCGGAAGCACTCGGTGCTCGAGTACATCGTCGAGAACGACACCCCCGATGTGACCCCCCAGCAGACGGCCGAGGTCGGCTACCGCTACCTGGACAAGCTGCGGTTCTGACGAACCCCGGTCAGCAGTGCTGACGGACCCCAGGGCCGGCCGCGCCGAGCCGGCCCTGGGTCCCGGCACAATCGCCGCCATGAGCGCTCCCGAGCTGGTGTTGGTGCTGCGCTACCGCAAGGCGGTGACGTACGGCCTGCACGTCCTGCTCGGCGCGCTGGAGCAGCACGCCACCGGGACCCGGTACGAGGTGCGCTTCGGCGAGACGCCGGAGGCCACCGCGGCGCACATCCGGGATGCGGCCCCCGCGGCGGCCCGGGTGCTGGTGCTGTGGTCGTTCTACTCCCCCGACGCCGAGGCCCTCGCCCGGGAACTCGCCGAGATCCGCAGCAGGGCCGACGCGCCGAACGTGGCGCACCTCGCCGGCGGGGTGCACGCGACCGCCGAGCCGGTGCAGACCCTGGACGCCGGTTGGGACATCGCGGCCGTCGGGGAGGGCGAGACGACGCTGCTGAGCCTGGTGGACGCGGTCGGCGACCCGACCGGCGTCTCCGGTCTCGCCTACCGGGACACCACCGGCGCCGTGATCAGGACCGGCCGTCCGCAGCGCCGGCCGCTCGACGACTTCCGTGGCTTCTCGCTGCGCTGGGACCGGTTCAACGCCCTGGAGGTCACCCGGGGCTGTGTCTTCTCCGAACCTCGACGCGGTCGAGGAGTTGCTGGCCAGCTGCAAGGAGGGAATCGGGCCGAACGGGCGTGACCTGGCCGACCTCGGCGCGCGCATCCACGCGCACACCTTCATGCCGCTGCCCGGCACCCCGTGGCGCG
This sequence comes from Micromonospora sp. NPDC051296, assembly GCF_040682255.1. NCBI lineage: Bacteria > Bacillati > Actinomycetota > Actinomycetes > Micromonosporales > Micromonosporaceae > Micromonospora > Micromonospora sp. NPDC051296. Next base: position 7,891 of record NZ_JBFBAO010000076.1, read on the forward strand.
ATGCCCCGCCCGGCGACGTCGACCCCGAGACGATCCGCGAGGTGGACCGCCTCTCGCAGCGCGGCGCGCTCTACGGCCACTGGCAGAAGCAGCGCGACCACGCCGCCCGCCTCGCGGCGGCCGCCGAGGCGTATCCCCGCCCCGGACGCAGCCGAACGATCCTGCCCCAGCTCCCACGGAACGAAACACCCGTTGGTATCGGACTGATGCCTCAGGGATTCGACTCGGTGCTCAGCGAGTTCGTGCCCGAGCGGACTGGAAGCAGCGCGTCCCGGACTCGGTGTTGGAGGCCAGCAGACGTGGGAACTGTTGAAGCCGAGTGGTTGTGCCAGCACGCCCCTGACAGCGAGATTTCCACTGTCAAGAAAGTTTCCGGTAACTTCTTGCGTCGCACGAATTTGCATCGATACGTTCACCGCACCCGAACAGGCCCGCACCACGACGGTGGAGGTGTCATGAGGATGCGCACAGCCCGCGCCGCCGCAGCAGCCATGCTGGTCGCGGCTGGCCTCGCGGTGGTGAACGTCGCCACCCAGGCCAACGCCGCCGGCGTCGCGGCGACCGCTGGCCCCTACGTCAAGGTCGGATACTTCACGCAATGGGGCATCTATCGCCGCAACTTCCTCGTGAAGAACCTGCACACCTCGGCGATGGCGGCGAAGCTCACGCACATCAACTACGCGTTCGCCAACGTGGGCGCCGACGGCCGTTGCTTCGAGGCAAACCAGGCCGGTGTCGGCGACGCGTGGGCCGACTACCAGCAGCGGTTCAAGGCCGGCGACTCGGTCGACGGGGTCGGCGACGTCATCAGCCAGCCGCTCGCCGGCAATTTCAACCAGCTACGCAAGCTCAAGGCGATGTACCCGAACCTCAAGGTGCAGCTGTCGATCGGCGGCTGGAGCTGGTCGAAGTACTTCTCCGACGCGGCGCTGACCCCGGCATCGCGGCAGGCGTTCGTCTCCTCCTGCGTCGATCTGTTCCTGAAGGGCAACCTGCCGATAATCGGGACGTCCCCGCACGGCGGGCCGGGCAGTGCGTTCGGGGTCTTCGACGGGATCGACCTGGACTGGGAGTGGCCGGGTTCGGAGGGTAATACCGGCAATGTCGTCCGGGCGCAGGACAAGCAGAACCTGACGTTGCTCGCCGCCGAGTTCCGCCGGCAACTCGACGAGTACGGCGCTCAGGTCGGCCGGAGGTACTCGTTGACCGCGTTCCTGCCTGCGGATCCGGCGAAGATCGCCGCCGGGATCGAGGTGGCGTCGCTGTTCGGCTACCTCGACTTCGCCACCGTCCAGGGGTACGACCTGCACGGTGCGTATGAGCCGACCACCAACCACCAGGCCCAGCTCTTCTCCCCGGCCGCCGATCCCGCGCCCGAACGCTTCAGTGTCGACTTGGCCGTCCGCACCTATGTGAGCGGCGGCGCCCCGGCGGCCAAGCTCGTCATCGGCATCCCTTACTACGGGCGCGGCTGGACCGGCGTCACCAACGTCAACAACGGTCTCTACCGGCCTTCCTCCGGTCCGGCAAGGGGCACCTACGAGGCCGGGATCGAGGACTACAAGAAACTGGTCGCCAAGAACGGCAGCCGCTTCTACGACGCCAGCGCCGGGGCGTCGTGGCTCTTCGACGGCCGCAACTTCTGGTCGTACGACGATCCGCAGGTGATCGCCCAGAAGACGGCGTACGTGAAGGCGAACGGCCTCGGCGGCACGATGGCGTGGTCGCTGGACGGCGACACAGACACGGGCACGCTCACCACCGCCATTCACAATGGCCTGAACTGACCAACGGCTGCGGGTGGCCGGGTTCGTACGCCCGTAGGTGGTCACCTGCAACACCCGCTTGCTGCCGGCACGTCCTCCACCGCCCACCGCCGCCACAACGGTTCGGCGGCCACACCCGCCTTCGCCGTGGCATAGGCCGCGGCCTCGCGAACCTGAGGGTCGGCGTCATCGAGCAGCGCCACCAAGAGCTCCAGCTGGGCGTTAACCGCTGCCCGCACCCACGCAAAGTCGGCACCGTAGGCATGGTGATCGTCGGCCAGCATGCCCAACATCCAGACGAACTCGTCACGGCGGTTCGCGGCCCCCGCCGCGAGCTCCGCGAGAAACGGCACCGCGATCACCGTGGCCGGGTAGACCGTGCCCTGATGGAAGATGCTGCCGTGCAGGTCGGAAATCGCCTCCGAGGCCACCTCGCTGTTGTCGGAGCCCGCCTGCCGGAGCAGTTCCGGCGTGTCGTGCGCGCTTCCGTACGCATGTGACAGCTCGTCCCAGTCAATCGAATCAAGACCATCAAGCACGCCGCGCAGCCTATGCGTCCCGCTGGGTCGTGTGGAGGGTCACCTACTGGGTGGGCGACGGCCCGCGTGATCGGGTCACCGCACGGGCGGCTCCTGCGGACGGCGGTCCGTCGGCCGTTGGGGCGCGCGGGGTGTGCTGGGGAAATCCCGATCGCCGGTCCACAGCGCCGGCACCGCGTCGGTGCTGTGGGCCAGCTCGTATGCGATGTTCTCGTAGTTGACCCGCCAGCCGCGAAAGTGCGGCCAGGACTGCGCGGCCGAGCGTTCCAGGGAGAAGCCGGCCCGCTGCACGTGCGCCACCGCCTCCGCGTACTCCTCGAACGTGAGCCGGAGCGGGCTGTCCGGGCGGGGATCGGGATCGAACGGGATGTGGACGACCCGGGCGATGTCGCGCAGCGCGGTGAAGCCCGAACGCAGCATCAGCCGCGCGGCGGGGACCGTCGCCGCCGTCGGGGCCAGGGAGATGTGCATCGCGGCGGCGTCCATCACCGCGATCAGGGCAACGACCCAGCTACGGTACGGGCGCGGCGACCGGAACGACAGCAGCACCGGATAGTTCGTGTGAGTCTCGCCGATGTCCGCGGCCAGGCGCTCCCAGTCCTCGTACAGCCCGCGCAGTTCGTCGACGGTCCCGACGAGGGCCTGCCGGGCCAGCAGTTCCGGCCCCCAGGCGGGCGGGGACACCCGGGACTCCAGCAGGGTGACCTCCAGTTCCCGCCGGTTGTAGGCACCGTAGAGCGTCGGCAGGTACGCGATCTGCAGCGCGATGACCACCGGTCCGCTCGCGGCGGCGACGAAGTCCAGCACGTTGAGCCGGCTGCGGGCGCTGGAGGCGAAGCCGAGGGTGAACAGGCTGGATCCGGCCTCCCGGAACGAGTCCGTCCAGGACAGCCCGGAGATTCCGTACATGAGCAGCCCGTACCCGAGCAGCAGCCCGGCCAGCCAGGACCACAGCATCACCAGCAGCACGATCGGCGCCAACCAGGCGAGGAACCGGTCGCGTGCCTCGTAGCCGCGCAGGGGCGCCGACGCCCGGCGCAGCAACCATCGCGTCATCCGCCAGAGCACCCGCACCAGCGCCGAGCCCAGCCCGCGCGTCACCACCAGGTTGCGCAGGATGCTGCCCACCGTCATCGCCAGGACGGCCAGGCCAGCCACGGCCGAGATCCACCGCATCAGGTGATCCCTCGGGAAGGTCGCGCGACTGTCATCCCGACCGCCTCCGTGACATCGGTTCCCTCTCGGACCCGGCCGGCTGGTGGCACTCACCCGCTACGGGCGGCGGACCGCGACGTACCTGGGCGCCCGCACGCAAGGGTGGGCGTCGCACCGGCCGACCGGAGGTGCTTCCGGCTGCCTGGTTGGGGGCGGTATGCGTCGCCGTCACTGTAGCGCCGCAAAGCGGGGACGGGGTGCGGATGGCGAGCAAGGCGACGATGGCTGCGGCGCACCGGCGAACCCGTCCCGCCCGGCCGCTGGCGGGTCAGCGAGCTGCAGCGACGTCGCGGAGCAGGTCCGCCACGGCTTGGACGCAGGTCTCGTAGAACGGGTCCAGACGCCCTCCAAGAAGCACCGTTGAACCGCGCCTACGCGCGTAGAGTGACCGCCGGATAGTCCGTCAAGACCGCAGCGAGGGACCGGTACTCCGCCTCGGTGAGTGGCTGGCTGAACTGAACTGAAGCATCGCCGAGCCCGACCCGAAGCTGGTGCAGGTCGATGGGGCTCGACACCTCCACGATGCGGCTCATGACCCGCGATCTTCCCGCCTGGGCCGCTCTACAAGATCCGGCGCGGTTCGTTCGAGACTTGTCATTGACTGTCCAAACCCTTGGTAGCGGCGGTGAGGCCGCCAGCGGTTCGGAATGCTTGAGGTGGCACCCCGTAGGCCGCGCGGAACAGGCGACTGAAATGAGCCTTGTCGGGAAAGCCCCATTGTGCAGCAATGCTATAGATTGGCCGCTTCGCCAGGGAGGGATCGCGCAGGTCCCGAGCACATCGGTTGAGGCGCTGTAAGCGGATCAGCTCCGCGACGCCCGAGTCTTCCGCCTCGAACAACCGGTGGAGGGCCCGAATGGAGATGTGGTGCGCTGCGGCCACTGCCGAAGGGCTGAGGTCTGGGTCGCCAAGGTTCCTGTCGATGAAGGCCTTGATCTGGATGCGTAGGGAGCTGTTGCGAACCTCGCCCGGCAGCGTCTCGGCGGCATCGAGCCGTTGCGCGAGCGTGGCGGCCATGAGGTCACGGGCGATGTTGTCCAGCCGGGGAGCATCGGCGGAGTCGTACTGCTCGGGGTGGGTAATGATCTGGCGAACGAACTGGCCGAGCAGTACGCCAATGCCCCGAGTGGCGGGAATTCTCGCCCCGACGATCATGGCGACTTTGTTCGGATGCAACGGGATCAGCGCGTGTGGGATGAGAATGGTCAGCGTGGTCAGCTGATCCTGTTCAGGGCTGACCGCACGATGTGTCGACATGTGCGGGCGGGATGTGTCGACGAAGGTGAATTCCCCAGCGACGAGCTCGTTCTCTCGTCGCTCGGCCATCACGCCTCCGGACCCAGACAGCGGCAACGCGAGATGGTACATCTCCGGGTCACCGCGGCGAATCAGCTTGCCCGTGCGGTGCATGTCCAACGACGGGTAGCTCCAGGACGAGAGGACCACGTCGCCCAAGCCAACCACCTGCGCCTGGGCGCGGAAGTTCTTGGCGTGATCGCTGCTCACCCTCGACGGTACGGACTCGCGGGCGACGAAGTCGTGCCAGAATCCGAATCGCTCACCTTCAGGGAGCACCACAGTGTCCAGTGATTCGACGGCGAGCATGTTCTTGGGCCCCTGTCTCCTCTGCAGCTACACGGTGTCAGGACGCCCGCACGAGATTACACAGGTCGAGGCTAACGAACGGGGCAGCGTAGATCATCTCTTGAGACAAGGAGCCATCAGCTTGGTCTTCCGCCCCAACGGGGCAGACACCGGCCAGGCGCGCGCCGACGAGCATGCCGGTAAGCCGGTCCGCACTGTCGGGAGGCAGGTTGACGGCGGCGGGCGCGTCGAGATCGTTCTCTCCGACGGCGCTCGGGTGCAGGCGTACGGCCACGAGGTCGTTCTCGGGTGACCACCTTGAGTTCGCACACGGATGCGCGTGCAGCGCCTACCGGCTGGTTCTAGCGAGGCCGTGGTGCGGCGGGGGACTCACTTACCATCAAACAGACACCTGGCCAGCAGCTGTCTGCGGTTGGTCAGCCCTGTCACGTGCGCGCGTGGCTCGTCGCCCACTCGAGCGCGTAGTCGGCCACCTGCTCCCAGCCAGGCTCGACACCGGTGAAGTGTGAGCGGTCCGGAAACTCGTAGGTCTCAGTCGTCGCCTCGGAGTTGCGGTACTTCTTCGCGTTCGAGCGGATCACCGAGGGCGGCATCAGGTGGTCTTTGCCGCCAATGATGAACAACAGCGGAGCACGGTCGTCCAGGTCGTAGTCGACCCAGGTCTCCTGGTGGCCCGGCTTCCAGTTGGCTATCAGGCCATAGGCCCAGACCCAGTTGCCGGGCGCCGGGATGTGGAGGCGGTCGTACGCGGCGTCGGATTCCTCCCGGCTGACCGTGTTGGCGAAGGCATAGTGGAACTGCTCCTTGGTGAAGCCCACCGCGCGGTGCCGGTTGGCCGGGTTCTTGAGAATCGGGAACAGGGACTTGATCTGGGACGGCGGGTTCACCCGCACGCCCTCCGGTGGCGCCGAGTCGATCACCACCGCGGCGGCGCCCAACCCGCGGTTCACCAAGAGCTGGGTGAAGGTTCCCCCGAAGGAGTGGCCCATGATGATCGGCGGCTGGTCCAGGCTCTCGACCACCTCGCTGAGATGATCGAGCGTTGCGGTAACGGAGGCCTCGGCGATGACCTCGGGGTTTTCCCGCAACGCCTCTACCTCGATCTCGAATCCCGGGTACGTCGGCACGAAGACCTCATGGCCCTTCGCCCGGTAGTGCTCCACCCAGCGGTCCCAGCTTCGGGCGGTCATCCAGAGCCCGTGGATCAGCACGATCGGCAGGGCATTGGTCGTCGGCTCGCTCATGATGCTCCTTCCGATGGGCTGCAGCAATCGTCGGAACCCTCAGACAGCGGTAACCTCACGCCGCAGGGATGAAGTCGCGGCCCGCCGGCGCACGCTCTGCACCGCCGCCGGGTCGCCGGTCGCTTCCGTGAAATCTTAGCCGTCCGCATATCGGTCGGAAGCAGAAGCGACGTGTACGCCCGGACGCGTCGTCAGTTCGGCGCACCTCGTCACGGACGGTCACGCGTTGGCCCGGGCCGGCTGCTGATCCTGTCACCCACCAGGGTGAAACCGCCGTGTCGCCCATCAGCCGGGGTCGGACACCCGGGCGACCCGCCCGAGCCCGACAATGCCCGCATCCCCACCGCTGCGCCACAGCACCGCCACATCGCCGCGGGCCGGGCCACTCCCACGTCGCTGCTGGCGTCGGCCGCTCGATCGGTCGCCGCGAAAGCCGCGCTGAGGACGATCACCACGGTCGAACGTCTGGGCCTCGTTTCCCCGCTGAACCCGCGGCGGGCAGGGCGGTTGACCGCCTGGGGTGAGGGCGCTCACGGGCGGCGGCAGGCGTCCCGCCGGTACCGTTCCTCCTCGGGTGCGCGCACCGCCGCGCCGGGCCGGCGACCTGCGCTGTCCCGCGCGGCGAAGCCCCGACCGGTCGCACCCGCCTGGATCACGGCGCTCCCGCCAGACCACCCCGAGCAGAGGAGGACCCCCGTGCCGGACGCCGAGCAGCTGCTCGCCGACGCCCTCGCGGCGGCGCGCGGCACCGACGTACGGGCGGCCGAACGCGCCCTCGACCGGCTGGTGGTCGGCGACGGACTGGCGGTGGACGCGGCGCTGCTCGCCCGCCTGCTCCGGGGCGTCGGGCGGCTCTGGCCTCGGGGCTGGCAGCCGGTCGACCTGGACCGGATCGCGGCCCGGCGGCTGGCCACCGGGGGCGCGCGGATGCTCCGGGACGTGCTGGCCGCCCAGCGGCAGACGCAGCCGGGCCCGGTCCCGCAGTGGTTCGACGATCAGCTCGCCGAGTTGGGCGCGGGCTGGGACGGCGACGCGGGCTGGCTGGACCGGCGGGCCGGGGGCGACCGGATCACCGCGTTGCGGGACGCGGTCGACGCGCTCGGGCTGGTCGAGGGGCTGCCGCCGATCGCGGTGCTCCGCCCGCCGCCGGGCGGGCCGACCGCCGCCCCGCGCAGCACGGCGCCGGCCACCGGTTCGCGGATGCTGGACCGGGTACGCGCCTTGCTGGCCAAGGCCGAGTCGACCACCTTCCCCGCCGAGGCGGAGGCGCTCACCGGGAAGGCGCAGGAGCTGATGGCCCGGCACAGCATCGACGCCGCCCTGCTCGACGCGACCGCCGAGCGGCCGGATCGGCCCAGCGGCCTGCGGCTTGGCACCGATGCCCCGTACGCGGCGGCGAAGGCGCTGCTGATCCAGGAGGTGGCGGCGGCGAACCGGTGCGAGTCGGTCTGGTCCGACGACCTCGGCTTTGCCACCGTGCTCGGCTTCCCCGCCGACCTGGCGGCGGTCGAGCTGCTGCACACCTCGCTGCTGGTGCAGGCCACCGCGGCGATGCTGCGTGGCCGGGGCGAGCGCCGCGCGGGCCGCGGCCGGCGCACCAAGGGCTACGACGAGTCCTTCCTCAACGCGTTCGCACTGCGGATCGGGGAGCGGCTGCGGACGGTGACCGCGGCGGCGGATCAGGAGGCGGTCGGGGAGCGCGGTGGCGACCGACTGCTCCCGGTGCTCGCCGCCCGCTCGGACGCCGTCCGGGAAAGGGTCGACCAGCTCTTTCCCGGTGTCACCCGGCACCGGCTCCAGGTGCGCGACGCCGAGGGCTGGACCTCGGGTACGTCGGCCGCCGACCGGGCCTCGCTCGACGTGGGCCCCCGGGCACGCCGGCCGGTACGCCGGGGTCGCTGACTGTCTGGTGGACAAATCCGCACACCCAGGCGCGCGCCGCCGATGCCCCCTGTGGACGGTGAGCGAGGCGTCGCGAAGCCACTGCCACGCGCTGGGGTTGCCCGCGTTCACCAGCAGTAGCGTCGGTCGGTGGCGAGACTGGTAGAGGGTAGAACGGATTTGCGGCTCGATGTCCTCGCGCTCGCTGCTCGGCGAGCGCGAGGCCGATTCTCGGCCAGGTCCTCACTTATAGCTGCGACCCCGCATCAATGAATCGTTTCACCTCGTGAAGCTACGGCTGTCAACCGAGGTGCCGGCTCGGCGCCCAGCCTGTTTGTCCACTGAGATCTGGCCGGATGCGGTCATCCGGTTGTGACAGAGTTAACACAGCCGTAAAATGTGTGACTGAAACGTTTCAGGCCAATTGGAATCGGCAAGTCGATGTCACGTTACGTGAGCAGGGCTTGGAGGAGGCCAACCACATCGCGCAGTCAGCTATCGACCAGCGGGGGTTCGCCCCGCTCACCGGCAGACCGACGGCTGGGTTGGCCGGTATAGGCACCTCGCCGCCAAAGCCGTCCGCCCGTGGTCGGCAGGCTACGAACTCTCCCGCACAAGCCTGACCCTGACTGCGACGGCCCTGCGGACCCGCTCAGGCCGCATTAATGGATCAGCCGTGCAGCGAAAACCGCCACAGCCGGAATGAGTTAGGAGGCATCGCATCACGAGCTTCTTGCCCAGTTTCAGTCTTTGCACGGGCGCCGGGTGTCCTGAGGGGACTCGCGCGTGGCACCTCCAGTCATTTGCGCTTGTGCGCGATGCACGCGCAAATCATGAAAGGCAACTATGAAAACGAAGAGAACGTCAAGCCTGCTGGCGGCGTTGGTCTTAGTGTTGACGGTCGGCACCACCGGCGCTTTGACGCAGCCGGCCGCGGCATCGGATGCGCGGGTGTCGGTGGGAGGCTTGGAAGTAAACCACCTCACTGAACCCATGGGGATCGACGATTCCGCGCCCGTCTTTTGCTGGGGCATGGACTCGAATATCATTGGCGCGAAGCAGAAGAGCTACCGCATCGAGGTGGCGAAAGACTCGGCCTTCCGCCAGATCGCTTGGGACAGCGGCACGGTCGCGTCGGATGAATCGACCGACATCAGCTACGGCAGCACCGGCGACGCGGAGGCGTTGACGCCGGAGACCGACTACTGGTGGCGCGTGACCGTTGTGGACAATCGGAACGTCACCACGTTGTCTGATGTCACCACGTTCTCCTCGGGGTTGATGGACGAGGGGATCGGCGCCTGGGACGGCGCCCAGTGGGTCGGCAGCGCGAAGACGAAGCTCGACGCGGTCTCCGCTCAGCTCTTCGACATCAACGCCGGGTTCACCATCAACAGCGGTGACAACATCTCGTTCATCTTCGGCGCGGACGACCCGCGCTTCACCAGCGACTTCCGCAACGTGTACGGGGGGCCCGGTGGCGAGAACTTCATCCGCTTCGAGCTGGATCTCTCCGGGGTGACCGGCGACGCCACCACTACTGGTGGCGTGGTGAACATCTACCGCAAGGGTTACCACCGGACCGATGACGTCGACGGCGACCCGAATGTCCACCCGTACAAGTCGGTCAGGCTTGCCGACAGCTCCACGGCGGCCGTGCGGAACCTGTTCACGCCGAGCAACAAGAACCAGGAGCACACCCTGCGCATCGTCGGGAGCTCCAGCGGGCTGACGTTCACGGTCAACGGCGTGAACATCGCGGGCTTCAATGCCAGCACCATGACAATGAACCCGGACCGGCCCGGGCAGGTGAACAACCTGAACGTTACCCCGAACTCGACCATCAACGCTGCGCAGGTTCACTCGTTCGTCACGGGCAACAACTACAACACGTTCCCTCACCTGGGCTCGGTCGGCTTCTCGGTCAAGAACGTCGACGATGATGTGACGGTCACCGACTACCGGCTGATAGACGTGGGCCAGAGCGCCAGGCGCACTCTTTTCAACTCCACGACAGAGGCCAACTACAGCATCTTCACTGATCTTCCGAGCTCGGGCATCACGGCGAACGGCGACGAGATCCGTGTCCACCCGACTGCCCCGGAGCAACTGGGGCCGAAGTACGCCGACCCCAGCTACGGTGCGCAGACCCATGTCCGTTCGGAGTTCGATCTGGACGAGGACAAGGACATCGCCAAGGCTCGCATGTACGTGACGGCGCAGGGCGGTTATGAGATGTTCATCAACGGGGCGCGGATGAGCGAGGACTATTTCAACCCCGGCATCTCCACTTTCGCGAAGACGCTGCATTACCACACCTACGACGTGACGGACATGCTGTCCAATGGCACCAATGCCGTTGGAGCACTCTTGGGCCCCGGCTTCTGGACCGGCTTCATGACGTTCACGCCGAACAACTACAACATGTTCGGCGACAGCGAGGCGCTGCTCGCGAGGCTGGTCGTCACCTATGTGGATGGAAGCACCCAGACCGTCGTCACCGACCCGGCGACCTGGAAGGCGTTCAACGACGGGCCCAACAGGTACGCCGACAACTTCCAGGGGGTGAGGTACGACGCCAGCAAGGAAGCGAACATCGTCGACTGGGCGAAGACCACCTACGCGCCCGCTCTGCTCGACAAGTGGACACCAGCCGATGTGATCACGCCCAAGCCGCAACTGAACTTCAAGATCATGGCGCGTCAGGACAAGCCGGTCCGTGAGGTGGAGCGCCTGACGGCGACGAGAGTGCTGAGCACTCACAGCGCGGACAAGTTGACCTGGACCTACGACATGGGCGTCAACATGGTCGGGGTGCCCAGCGTCACCATCCCGGCGGGAACGCTCCGAGAAGGCGATGAGGTCATCTTCCGTTTCGGTGAGACGATCTACCCCGGCAACAGCGACTCCCCGAACGTGAACTGGCCGGGCCCGGACCCGAGGGTCCACCAGCCCACGCCGTACGCCGACCTGTACGGACCGAACGGCACCTATCGGCCCGGTGTCGCGGGCAGAATCCTGTCCGACAGCTATCGCGCCGCGTTCGTGAGCGACTTCTACAAGGCGTCGGCCGAGGACGCGAACCGTGACGTGGTCATCACGCCCAACTTCACGTTCCGGGGCTATCAGTACATCGAGATCACCATCCCCGGCCGAACGACGCCGTTGCCGCTGAAGAACATCGAAGGCATCGTCCTCTCGTCCATCGACCTGCCCGAGGGCACCTACCAGGCGACGACGAGCGACGACAACTACACGGCCGGTCTTGTCAACCAGTTCTTCAAGAACGTCCACCGCAGCCAGATCGGCAACTTCTTCTCCATGCCGCTTGACTGCCCCCAGCGCAACGAGCGCATGGGGTGGACCGGAGACCTGCAGGTGTATGCCCGTTCGGCGTCCTACAACTCCCGGGACACCCAAGCGTTCCTGCGCCAGTGGTTGATCTCACTCCGTGACGCCCAGGGAGTCAACGGAGGCATCGGCGACACTGTGCCGATCCAGAACCTGGTCGGTGACCGGGGGAACGCCTTCCCGCAATCGCCCACCTGGGAAGGTGCCGTCGCGCAGGCGCCGTGGCAGCTCTACGTCCAGTACGGCGACACGCAGGTCATCAGGGAGAACTTCCCCACCATCAAGAGGTGGCTGGAGGGATATCACTCCGGTGTGCTGCATGCGGACTATCCCGGGCTCACGAGCCGCACCTCGGGCAACGCCGACCACGTCAGCATGGACAACAACACCGGGCCGCACATGGTCGGACAGGCGATGTACCTGTACTACCTGCAGATCTCCGCGGAGATGGCCGACATCGTCGGGGACAGCGAGTACGCCGACACCTTGCGGCAGCGCTTCGCGCACGGCAAGGACAGCTTCAACAGGCTGTACGTCGATCCGCAGACCGGCTTCACACTGAACGCGACTCCGGGCGACAACGTGATCAACGGTAGGACTCTGCAGGACTCGCAGGCCTCCTACGCGACGCCGCTCAGCCTGGACCTGTTCAGCGATGAGATGACGGTGCAGGCCGGGGCGAATGCGGGTCTGACCTACAAGAAGTTCGCCACGAAGCGCCTCGCGGAGCTGGTCGCGGATCCGAGCCAGAGCCGCAACGGCGCCGGCCCGGTGGCTGGTACGGGGCTGTTCTCGGGTGGACAGGCGAGCAACAAGCCCTACACCATCACGACCGGGTTCAACGCCACCCCCCACATCCTGCCGGCGCTGACCAAAAACGGCGAGATCGATACGGCGTACGAGCTGTTCAGCAATGACCAGTTCGCAAGCTGGCTCTATCCCGTCACCCTGGGCGCGACCACCATGTGGGAGCTGTGGGGCTCCTATGAGCGCGCCCTCGGCGTCGGCGGCCAGAGCACGATGAACTCCCAGAACCACTTCGCCCTCGGCGCCTCCCAGCAGTGGATGTACGAGTACCAGCTCGGCATCACCTCCGAGGGGAAGAAGGGATACCGGAACTTCGTCCTCCAGCCGGTCGCTGGCGGCGACTTCACCTCCCTCAAGGGCAGCTTCCCGTCCAGCTACGGAGACATCCACTCCAGCTGGACGGCCAAGGACGGCAAGATCAGCACGTATGCCGCCACGGTTCCTGCCAACACCACCGCAACCCTCTACCTGCCGGTGGACGCCCAGATCAGCGGCTTCAAGAGCATCCCGGGCGTGACCTTCGAAGGGATGTCCGAAAGGAACGGCCTCAGCACCGCGAAGTTCAAGCTGGGCGCCGGAGCGTACAAGTTCACGGTTAACGGCGACAGGGTGACGGCCACGATCGACAGCGGGTATGTCGTCGACCCGGCACCGTCCTCGGTGACGGTCGAGGTGAAGCCGGGCTCGGTCCAGGCCACGAAGCAGAAGGTCAACATCTTCGTGGACGTCACGTCCGAGGGCACTGTCCGTCCGCGCGGGACGGTCGAGGTGTTCGTCGACGGGGTGTCGGTCGGCACGACGACGATCAACCCCGCCGGCAAGGGCAAGGTGCAGGCCGGACCGTTCCCGACGGCCGGCGAGCGGACCGTCACCGCGAGCTACAGCGGCGGCGACAGAACCCTTCCCAGCACCTCGGATCCGGTGACCTTCACGGTCACCCCACCGAAGGGCTAGCGGGGATCTAACAACGGCGGGCTTCCCGCAGGCGCACTGCAACCTGGACCAGAGCCAGATGCAGGAACGCCTGCGGGAAGTGCCGGGACTCCTGGACATTGGGCCGAGTCGCCCGTACCTCGGCCCCCGACGACTGATCAGCACCTGGACCCGGGCCAGCCGCCCGTCACGGATATGCCTGGGATCCCGCCGTGGCGCAGTGCGGATCGGGCGGCCGCGGGCGGCGGGCAGCGGCCATCGGGCGCGGGCTTCCGCTGACTGCTTGGCTGGCGACGAGGGTCGTGCCTCGGCCGGGCTCTGCCGACTTCCAGCTGCGATCAATTGTCTACATTGGTGCACGTTGTTCGATGGCCGAGCCAGGAATGTCGCCGGCCGGCCGTGGTCTACACAGGACTATATCGATATGGTTACCGGCAAGTTGGCTGCCGGTGAAACCGACGGGCCGCCAGCATTCCTCTGCCCCCGCAGAACGGAGGATCCCGTGACTTCATCTGCCGAGAAGGCAGCCACCGGTGACGAGGTCGAGTCGCAACGGCCCATACCCCGCTTCCTTACGCACTTCACACCGACCCGCTACCGCCGCCGGCTAAGTCCTTTCTCCCGGCTACCAAAGCACTCCAAGATAGGCGACACCTGGCACGTGGCGGCCAAGACCGCCCCGGACGAACTCGTCATCGCCGACCGTGCCCTCGACATCGACCGGGACGGGCCGGCGAGCCGCACCTACACCGAATGGGCCGCGCTCGTCGACCGGGTCGCGGCCTGGCTGCACCATGCTGGTGTACGGCCGTGGGACCGGGTGGCGGTCCTC
>NZ_JBFBAO010000077.1:0-21908 GCF_040682255.1 Micromonospora sp. NPDC051296
CAACGCCGACCTGTTCCTGCGGACCCCGGCGGACGTCGCCGCGGGTGCGTACACCTCGACGCTGACCCTGTCGCTATTCGAGTAATGGACCGGTGGGGGGCCATCTCGCCGTGGCCCCCCACCCCTTTGCGTCGGAGGACTCCACCATGATCCGAACCCTGCCGGGCCTGCCGGGTGCCGTGGGAAGAGAGGCCACGATGAACCGTCCACGAGTCCTCCTGCTCGGCGTCGTCGCGCTCAGCGCGACGCTTGCCGTCGGCTGCTCCGGCAACGCCGATCCACCCGCCACCCCCGCGGAGACCCAGGTCGTCCGGCTGACCATTCCCGACTGGAGCCTGCGCCCGGCCGGCACCAGCTGCGCCGGGGCCGGGCCGTACCGCTTCGCCCACGCCGAGGCGCCGTTCGTCATCCAGGATGACGACGGCCGCGAGGTCGCTCGGGGCACGCTCCCCTCCGGGACCTCGGAGAAGGCGATGGACGTCGACTTCAACAGCAACGTCCGGCGGGAGCCGACCCTGTGCGTGATGCGGATCGAGGTCGAAGCGGAGGAGCAGGTCGAGGGGCACCTCCTGGTCCTCGACGGGCGGCCGGGCCTACCGATCAAGAAGAGCGAAACTGCCGAGTTCGCAGGCGAGGTGGTGGTGTCATGAGGCGCTCGGTTCTCTCCTCGGCGATGCTGGTCGCTGCCCTGGCGCTCGCCGGCTGCACCGGTTCGGCCGGCGACGCCGGCCAGCCTCCGTCGGCGGTCCTCCCGGGCCCGGTACCCGACGGCGTCACCTTCGTCACGCCGCCCACCAGCGCGCCGCGGGCCCCGGGATTCACCCTGGACCTGCTCGACGGCACCGTGCTGGACATGTCGGAACAGTGGGACCGCCGCCCGGTCGTCCTGGTCTTCCTCGAACCCTGGTGCACGCTCTGCACCGAGCAGCAGCGGGAGATCAACCAGCTCGTCGAGGACTACCGGGACGCGATCCTCTTCGTCGGCGTGGGCAACGACGCGACCGTCGAGCGGATGAGCGAGTACGTCCGTGACAACGGGGTCAAGCATCCGGTGGGAATCGACCGGAGCGGACAGATCTGGCAGAAGTACCGGGTCGAGGAGCCGCCGCTGATCGCGCTGGTGAGCAAGGGCGGCAAGCTGCTGCGTGGCTGGCCCGGCGGCACCGACACGCTGCGCGCGCAGATGGACGACCTGGTCGCCCGGTAGAAGCCCAACCTCACCCTGCCGGCGGCTCCGGAGCCGCGGCAGCGAGAACCGGCGGCAGCCCTCACGGGCCGCCGCCGGTTTCGTGCTACCGGGACCCTAGCGGCAGCTGCCCGCGCCGTACGGCGCCTCGATCTGCCCGGTCACCGGCGCTCCGTCGACCGTCCCGGTGACCCTCACGGTCGCCGTGCCGGCCGGTATCGACCCACCTCGCGTGTTGAACGCCTGGTAGGCGGCCTTGCCCGGGGCGACGCCGGTAGCCGTCCGCGAGCCGTACGGCGTGATCAGCTCGATGGACAGCGGCACGTCGTCGGCGTTGCGGGCGTTGACCGAGACGTAGGCGGTGGTGCCGATGCACTGCGCGCGAGCCTCCACCTCGACGTCCCAGGTGGGCGTCGGGTCGGGGGTGACCGTGCAGGTGCCGGTCGACCGAGCGGTCGGATCGCTCTCGGAGACCGCGCTCAACGTCACCGTCGTCTCGTTCGCCGCTCCGGGAGCGTGCGTGACGTGCACCGGAACGGCCACGCTCTGCCCGAACTGGGCGGTGGCGAGTTCGTTGTAGAGTTCCGCGCGCCAGCCCGAACCGGACGACTCGACCGACAGCCGGTACACGTCGGCCCGTACCTTGTCGCCGACGTCGCTGGGGTGCAGCGCACGGTCGACGGCGGCGGCCTCGCCCGTGTTGTTCAGGCGGAAGGTGCAGGTGGCGGCGGTCCCGGAGGGGTGCGGCTCAGCCCTGCCGGGATCGACCCGGGCGCCGCGCTCGTGCGGCCCGGCGCCGTCGAGGGACCGTACGGCCACCGTGTAGGTCCGGATGCCGTCGGCGTCGGCCGCGAGGTCGATGATGTAGAAGTGCAGCCGGTTGTACGGGTCCACCCACTCGAACTCGGTGCCCGAGTTGGTCCCCACGTTGAAGGTGGCGTCGTTGAGCTGCCGGGGATCACCCGGCACCACCATGCGTGGCGTGCCGTCCGGCTGGTAGAAGTCGACCATGCCGATGTCCTCGGGCTTGGGGTCGATGGTCCAGGCGAAGCACGAGGCGGTGCCGCAGTTGGTGGCCTGCGGCTTCGTCTTGTTGATGATCACCCCGTTGCCGGGTACGAAGGAGTCGACGCCGATCTGCTGCACGGTCTCGATGGTGTAGTGCCGGTAGTCGCTGTTTCCCGCGCAGTTCAGCCCGCCGGTGGACGGGTGACACGACGGCGTCCGGTCGAGCGGCGCCGCACCGTCGAGGGCGATCCGTACGCCGAGCAGTTCGTCCGCCTTCGGGCCCACCGCTCGGGCCCGCACCTTGGCCACGACGACCCCCGACCCCGCCAGCCCGTTCCGGCTGAGGTCCACGATGTCCGCCGTGGTGGCCAGGCCGAGTTGGAGCTTGTTCCGGATGTTGTGGTGCGGTCCGACCGTTGATCCCCCGTCGGCCGGCACCCGCCAGCGGGTGTGCATACCGGTGGGGCCGTTCCAGGATCCCTGGCTCATCATGTCCCACTGCCCGGTGAAGGTCCGCTGCGCGGGTACCGCGAACGCACCGTTGTAGTTGTCGCCGATGCCGAGGATGTGGCTGAACTCGTGCGCGTACCCGGCGGTGCCGGACGACTCGGCCATGTTGGCGGAGCGGTTCCCCGCGCTGGCCCAGGTGAACGAGCCGGCCGCCCACGAGGTCCACGGGATGTACCGGGTCGGCATCCAGTTGGTCATCGTGCCGTCCGGGTCGAACTCCCGCGGCGGCCCGAACTCGTCCGGCACGTCCTCCGGCGAGGCGAACATCATCTCGCCGAAGACCTGCCAGGCGGTCGACTCGTCGAGGCCGGCGCCCATGTAGAAGACCTGGTCGTACGAGTTGGCGACGGCCGTGCCGACGTCGGCGACCCACAGGTTACGGGCGTCCTGGCCGAAGTTTCCGTTGCAGGTGAAGCGGGGCGGGCAGCTGCTCGCGTTGCCGTACGGGGAGTTGCCGTACTCGAAGTGGTTGCGGGGCAGCTGGTAGGAGCCGAAGGCATCGAGGTCGACGCCGTACTTGCCGTACGAGACCTCCATCCAGTAGGAGTTCAGCGTCTGCCTGCGGTTCAACGGTCCGGGCTTGTTGAGCAGGTCGCGGTAGAACTCCGCGACGCCTTCGCGCGGCACGTTCCCGACCCCGATGGGGTTGCCGAAGATCGTCGAGCCCGGCGCCTGGGTGATCTGGAACGGCATGTTGGGGTAGTCGAGCACGACGAGCGCGGCCTTCCAGCGCCGCACCGACGGCGTGCGCTGCGGGTCGGTCCAGTCGACCCCGGGCACGGGCCTGAAATCGTCCCAGGTCAGGTCGTACTGGTTGGCCCAGTTCTGCGGATCGAGCGGCACGAGCGCCGGTGTGGACGCCGGCGGTGCGGCGCCAGCGGGCTGTGGTGCGACGAGCGCACTCGCGGCGAGCGCGGCGAGCACGAGCGCCGCCCAGCGCCGTCGGGTTGTTCCCGGTCTCCAGGACACAGTGTCCTCCCTGCGGTGAGTCGGTGGGTTCCGCCGCACCAGCGATGGCAGAGAAGCAGGCCACTCGATACCGTCGCCGCTCCTCGCCCCGCGGCGAGTGCATGTCGTGGTACGGCGGGGGTCGCTTGTGGATGTGTGGGGGGGGGGGGGGATCGCTCGGTGGCTCGGGTGGCCGCCTGGGCAGCTGGGTGCCGTTCGTGGCGGTCCGTGCGGTGGGGGTGTCCCGCTCGGGGTCACGATTGGAACACGAGGTTGCAATTGTACATTGCACCAGCCGTTAACGGTGGTTAGTCTGCCTGGCAAAGCTGACCCGCACGGAGGTGCACCGCACCCCCAGCAGGTACGCCATGAACAACCCGTTCGCCACGCCTCACGTCCACCCCGGATCCCGGCGTCCCACCGGCAACCGTCCCGGCACGGGCTCGTGCGGAGATCCACAAGGGATGACCGACCGAGCTCAGCGGTCCGCGCGACGGACAGCCAAGGAGGATGACATGCGTGTGTACGGCAGAGTTGGGCGACTGGTCGCCCTGTCGGCCGCTGCGGGGCTGCTCGCCGCAGCCGCCGGTTGCAGTGGCGCCACTTCGACCGAGGACGGAGACCGGAAGACCTTCGTCTTCGGCGCTTCCGACGACCCCAAGACCCTGGACCCGGCGTACGTCTCCGACGGGGAGTCGTTCCGGGTCATCTTCCAGGTTTACGAGACGCTGGTCGCCCTGAAGCCGGGAACGACCGACGTCATCCCGTCGCTGGCCACCGACTGGTCGGTCAGCGACGACGGATTGACCTACACCTTCAATCTGGCGAAGGACGTGACCTTCCACGACGGAGAGCCGTTCAACGCCAAGGCGGTCTGTTACAACTTCGACCGGTGGTACAACTTCAAGGGCCCGCAACAGAACGGCGACATCTCGTACTACTGGCAGACCATCTTCGGTGGCTTCGCCACCCAGGACACCGACACCGCGCCGAAGACCAGCCGCTACGCCGCCTGTGAGGCCACCGAGGACTCGGTGGCCACGCTGCGTCTGACCCAGCCGTCCTCCGCGCTGCTGTCCGGCCTGGTGTTGCCCGCCTTCGCCATCGCCAGCCCGAAGGCGATCGCGGACGGCGGGACCGACCTCACGGTCAGCGGTGACTCGATCGCCTACAGCGGCGGCTTCGGCACCAAGGTGGTGGCCGGCACCGGCCCGTTCAAGTTCGTCAGCTGGGAGCGGGGCGAGCGGCTGATCCTGGAGGCGAACCCGAACTACCGCGAGGGCAAGCCCGCGCTGGACGAGATCATCTTCCGGCCGATCGCCGACGCGACCGCCCGCATGCAGGCGCTGCAGGCCGGCGAGATCGACGCCTACGAGGGCGTTGCGGCAGCCGACATCGAGGCCGTGCGCAGCGTCGGTCAGGTGGTCGAGCGGCCGGCCTTCAACGTCGGGTACGTCGGCATGAACCAGAGCGTGCCGCTGCTGAAGAACCAGAAGATCCGCCAGGCGATCGCCCACGCCCTCAACCGCCAGGGTCTGCTCTCCGCGGCGTACCCGGAAGGCGCCGAGGTCGCCAACCAGTTCCTGCCGCCGTCGCAGTGGGGCTACAACCCCGGCATCGCGGGCTACGAGTACAACCCCGACCGGGCCAAGCAGCTCATCGCCGAGTCCGGCGAGAAGGACCTGAAGCTGGAGTTCTGGTACCCGGCCAACGTCTCTCGCCCGTACATGCCGAACCCCCAGGCGGTCTACGAATCGTTCGCCGCAGACCTGGAGAAGGTCGGGTTCACCATCGTCCCGAAGACCGTCCCGTGGACGCCCGACTACCTGCAGGGCATCCAGGGCGACGGCAAGGGCCAGCTCTTCCTGCTGGGCTGGAGCGGTGACTACGCCGACCCGGACAACTTCGTGGGCACCTTCTTCCGCGAGACCACTCCCCAGTTCAACCTGACCGACCCCGGCATCCAGGGGCTGCTCAACCAGGCGCTGGCGGAGACCGACCAGGCCACCCGGCAGAAGCAGTACGAGGAAGCCAACCAGCTCATCTTCGACTACATCCCCGGCGTGCCCTTCGTCCACAACCGGCCGCTCCTGGCCCTGGGCAAGAACGTGGTCGGTTACCAGCCGTCCCCGGTCAGCCTCGAATACTTCAAGATCGTCAACATCGAAGGCTGACATCTCGTGCTTCGCTTTGTGGTTCGGCGGCTGCTTCAGCTGATTCCGATCCTGCTGGGGTTGTCGATCCTCCTGTTCGCCTGGGTGCGCGCGCTACCCGGCGGGCCCGCCCAGGCCCTGCTCGGGGAACGGGCCACACCGGAGGCCGTCGCACAGATCGAGGCGCAGCTCGGCCTGGACCGCCCGCTCTGGGAACAGTACGTTCAGTTCCTCGGGCGGGCGGTCCGGCTGGACTTCGGTGCGTCCCTGCAGACCGGACAGCCGGTCATCGAGGAGATGGCGCGCCGTTTCCCGGCCACCATCGAGCTGGCCGTCGCCGCGCTCCTCATCGCCGTCGCGGTGGGCATCCCGCTGGGCTACCTGGCCGCCCGCCGGTACGGGACCTGGCTGGACAGCGCTCTGGTGTCGGCCTCCCTGCTCGGGGTGACCGTGCCGATCTTCTTCCTGGCCTACCTGCTCAAGCTCGTCTTCGCCGTCCAGCTCGGCTGGCTGCCGACCGCGGGCCGGGCCGATGCGCGGGCGCGAACCGAACACCCGACCGGCTTCTACGTCCTGGACGGAATCCTCACCGGTGATCTCAACGCGAGTTGGGACGCGCTCACCCACCTGATCCTGCCCGCGATCGCGTTGGCCTCGATCCCGCTGGCCGTGATCGTCCGGATGACCCGCGCCTCGGTGCTCAACGTCCTGCACGAGGACTACGTCCGGACCGCCGAGGCCAAGGGCCTGCTGCCCGGAACGGTGGTACGCCGGCACGTGCTGCGGAACTCGATGCTGCCGGTGACCACCGTCATCGGCCTGCAGATGGGCGTGCTGCTCGCCGGCGCCGTGCTGACCGAGACGGTGTTCGCCTTCGCCGGCGTGGGGAAGTTCATGGCCGACGGCATCGTCCAACGCGATTTCCCGACCATTCAAGGGTTCATCCTGGTGATCGCCGTGAGTTACGTACTCATCAACATGATCGTCGACATCATCTACGGGCTGCTCGACCCCCGGGTGAGGGTCTCATGAGCGAGCGGCAGCGAGCGAATCATCAACGCCGCGGACATGCCGACCCGCAGCGGAGCGGAGGGTCGGCATGAGCGTCGAGGAACAGGTCGGTGCCGCCCGGCCGGGTGACGAGGCGGTCGGGGAGGCACGACCGACGCGGGGCCTGCGCGGTGAGGCCATGCGGCGGCTGCTGCGGAACCCGATGGCCATCGTCGGTTTCGTGCTGATCCTGGTGTTCGTCGCGGTCGCCGTCTTCGCGCCGTGGATCGCGCCGTACTCGCCGAAGGACAACTCCTGGCTGTCCGAGGTCCGCCCCGGCGCCTATCCCGGACCGTCCGCCGAGCACTGGCTGGGCATCGATCCGCTGGGCCGGGACGTCTTCTCCCGGCTGGTGTACGGCGCCCGGCAGTCGCTGCTGATCGGCGTGGTCTCGCTGGCGATCGGCGCCACCGTCGGGGTGTTCATCGGGCTGCTCGCGGGCGCCTTCGGTGGCTGGGTCGACGCGCTCGTCATGCGCCTGGTGGACATCATGCTGTCCGTACCGGGCCTGCTCTTCGCCATCGCGATCGCCGCGATGCTGGGGCAGAGCCTCACCTCGGTGATGATCGCCATCGCGGTCGTCAACATCCCGATCTTCGCGCGCCTGCTCCGGGGGGAGATGCTCGGGCAACGCGCCGCCGACTACGTGCTGGCGGCGCGTTCGCTGGGCATCTCCCGGGCCGGGATCGTCTTCCGGCACGTGCTGCCGAACTCCTTCACCCCGGTGATCGTGCAGGGCACGCTGACCCTCGCGCTGGCCATCGTCGAGGCGGCCGGGCTGGCCTTCCTCGGCCTGTCCGGTAGCGACCCGTCGGCGCCGGAATGGGGGCGGATGTTGACCGACGCCCAGGTCGCGTTGACCTCCGCCCCGCAACTGGCGCTGTACCCGGGGCTGGCGATCGTCCTCGCCGCGCTCGGCTTCACCCTGGTCGGGGAGTCGCTGCGCGAAGCACTCGACCCCAAGCTGCGGCGGTGAGCTGATGAGTTTTCTGCGCGTACGGGACCTCACGGTCACGTTCAGTCGACCCGGCAAGCCGCCGGTACGGGCGGTCGACGGCGTGAGCTTCGACGTGGAGTCGGGCCAGACGGTGGGGATCGTCGGCGAGTCCGGCTCCGGCAAGTCGGTCACCTCGCTGGCCGTCATGAGGTTGCTGCCCGCCCGCAACGTGCGGGTCACCGGCAGCATCATGCTCGGTGACCAGGAGCTGCTGACGCTGCCCGCGCGGCAGATGCGCGACGTCCGCGGCCGGGACGTCGCGATGATCTTCCAGGACCCGATGACCTCCCTCAATCCGGTGGTCACCGTGGGACGGCAGCTCGTCGAGGTGATCGTCCGGCACGACCGCAAGTCGACCACCGAGGCCAGACACGACGCGATCGCACTGCTCGACCGGGTCGGGATCCCGGATCCGGTGCGCCGGCTCCGCGAGTACCCGCACCAACTCTCCGGCGGTATGCGGCAACGGGTGATGATCGCCATGGCGATCGCCTGCCGGCCGCGGCTGCTCATCGCCGACGAGCCCACCACGGCGCTCGACGTGACCATCCAGGCACAGATCCTCGATCTGCTGCGCGATCTGGTCGAGGAGAGCGGCTCCGCGCTAGTGATGATCACCCACGACCTGGGGGTCGTGGCGGGCCTGTGCGAGCAGGTGCACGTCATGTACTCCGGCCGGATCGTGGAATCCGCCCCGGCGACCGGTCTCTTCGCACGTCCCGCCCACCCGTACACCGACGGCCTGCTGCGCTCGATCCCGCGTATCGACGACGACCATCACGGCAGGTTGCACACCATCCGAGGTTCGGTGCGCGACGTGGTGGCCTGGGAGCACGGCTGCGCGTTCCAGCCCCGATGCGACCACGCGGTCGACGCCTGTCTAGGCGCCTCTCCCCCGGTGCTGGATCTCAGCGACGGGCCGCCCCGACAGGTCCGCTGCCCGCGACCGATGAACCAGCCGGCGCCCGCCACCGGCACCGAACGAAGCGAGGTGAGTGCGGGTTGAGCCTGCTTCAGGTACGTGATCTCAAGGTGCACTTCCCGATCAAGAGCGGGACCCTGTTCACCCGACAGCACGGCTCGGTGCAGGCGGTGGACGGGGTGGACCTGGACGTGGCGGCCGGAACCACGTTCGGACTGGTCGGCGAGTCCGGCTGCGGCAAGTCCACCCTGGCGCGCGCCATCATGCGGTTGGTCGAGCCGACCGCCGGCAGCGTCGCCCTCGACGGCCAGGATCTCCTCGGGCTCAGCGAGCGCAGGCTGCGCCCGATGCGCCGCAACTTCCAGATGGTGTTCCAGGACCCGATGGCGAGCCTGGATCCCCGGCAGAACGTGGAGTCGCTGCTCACTGAGCCGCTGCGCGCCCACAAGATCCCCGGTGGGCCGGTGGAGCACGCGCGGCGGATCCGGGAGCTGCTGGAGGTGGTGGGCCTGCCGGCGACGGCACTGGAGCGCTACCCCCACGAGTTCTCCGGCGGTCAACGCCAGCGGATCGGCATCGCCCGGGCCCTGGTGCTGAGCCCCAAGTTGATCGTCGCCGACGAGCCGGTGTCCGCACTGGACGTCTCCGTCCAGGCGCAGGTGATCAACCTGCTCAAGGAGTTGCAGGAGAGGTTCTCGCTGACCTATCTGGTCATCGCCCACGACCTCGCCGTGGTCCGGCACATCAGCGACACCGTGGCGGTCATGTACCTGGGATCGATCATCGAGCAGGCGCCCGCCGACCAGCTCTACCGGAGCCCGACCCATCCGTACACCAAGGCCCTGATGGGGGCGGTACCGGTGCCGGACCCCGCGGTCGAGGTGGGCCGCAACCGGATCCTGCTCCAGGGCGACCTGCCGTCCCCGGCCAATCCACCCGCCGGCTGCCGCTTCCACACCCGCTGCCCGTGGCGGCAGGCCAGCCGCTGTGCCGAGGAGCGGCCGGCGTTGCGGACGCTGGCCGGCGGGCACCAGGTTGCCTGCCACTACGCGGAGGACATCGCGGCCGGCCGGATCCAGCCGTCGACCACCGCCGCGCCGAGATCCACGGCGACGGTGAGCCAGCGTGAGCCCGCCGAGCTGCTGGATTCCAGGCGGTCCCCGGGTGGGCGGTGACCTCGACCCGGGCATCGCTCACCTGCGCGCCGGTGGCGTCAGCATCGTCGTCGACGCCCGCGGGCCGGGGCTGCCGGTGGTGCGGCACTGGGGCGCCGAACTCAGCGACGCGGACGCCCGCCACGTCGGGCCGGGCCTCGGCGAGGCGCTGACGGTCAACTCGCCGGATCCGGCGGTGCCGCTGGCGCTGGTGCCCGAGGCGAGCACGGGACACATGGGCCGCCCCGGACTGCGGGGGCACCGCGCGGGTGCGCACTGGTCGTCGGCCTTCGCGCTGACCGACGTCACGGTCGATCCCGGTACGGCGAGGTTCACCGCGGTGGACGGGCGCGCCGAGTTGGAGCTGGTGACCGAGGTGGAGCTGACGCCGTCGGGGCTGGCCCGGGTACGCCATCAGCTGACGAACCTCGCCACCACCCCGTACGTCCTGGACGGACTCGAGGTGGCCCTGCCGGTGCCTCCGCACGCCGAGGAACTGCTCGACTTCACCGGCCGGTGGGCGCGCGAACGCCACCCGCAGCGCCGGCCGTTCGACCGGGGTGCCTGGGTACGCGAGAACCGGCGCGGCCGTACCGGGCACGACGCCACGATCGGGCTGGTCGCCGGCGTCCGTGGCTTCGGGTTCGGTGGTGGCGAGGTGTGGGCGGTCCACGTCGCGTGGAGCGGCAACCACGTCACGTACGCCCAGCGAACCCCCGACGGCCGGTCGACGCTGGGCGGCGGCGAGCTGCTGCTCAGCGGCGAGGTGATCCTGGCTGCGGGGCAGACGTACCGGTCGCCCTGGCTCTACGCCGGCTACAGCGCTGGCGGCCTGGACGGCGTGAGTGCCGGCTTTCACCAGTGGCTACGGGCCCGCGCGCACCATCCCGGGCCGACCCGGCCGAGACCGGTCGTGCTGAACACCTGGGAGGCCGTCTACTTCGACCATGACCACGACCGGCTGCGCGCACTGGCCGACGCGGCGGCCGAGGTCGGCGTGGAGCGGTTCGTGCTGGACGACGGCTGGTTCCTCGGGCGCCGCCACAGCGGGGCCGGCCTGGGCGACTGGTCGGTCGATCCGGCGGTCTGGCCGGACGGCCTAACGCCGTTGATCGACCACGTCGAGTCGTTGGGCATGGAGTTCGGGCTGTGGGTCGAGCCGGAGATGGTCAACCCGGATTCCAACCTGTTCCGGGCGCACCCGGACTGGGTGCTCGGCCCGGCACCCGGGGCCATGCCGGTCACCGTCCGCCGCCAGCAGGTCCTCAACCTGGCCCACCCGGCGGCGTACCGGTACATCCTGGACCGGCTCGACCAGCTGTTGCGGGACCACCACATCGGCTATCTCAAGTGGGACCACAACCGCGACCTGGTCGACGCCGGTCAGGACGGCCGGGCCTCGGTACGCGAGCAGACGCACGCGGTGTACCGGCTGCTCGCCGAACTGCGGGCCCGGCACCCTGGAGTGGAGATCGAGAGCTGTTCCTCCGGCGGTGCCCGGATCGACCTGCAGATCCTGGAACACACCGACCGGGTGTGGGCGAGCGACTGCAACGACGCGCTCGAGCGCCAGGCGATCCAGCGCTGGACCGGGCTGTTCCTTCCGCCGGAACTGATCGGTTCCCATGTCGGACCGTCGCGGTCGCACACCACATCGCGCACCCACGACCTGTCGTTCCGCCTGGCAACCGCGATCTTCTGCCACTTCGGCCTGGAGTGGGACATCTCGACCGCCACCGAGGAGGAGCGCCGGCAGCTGCGCCGGGCGATCGGTCTGTACCGGGATCTGCGCCCGCTGCTGCACACCGGCTCGGTGGTCCGTGTCGACCACCCGGACCCGTCGGCCTGGGCGCACGGGGTGGTGTCGGCGGACCGTTCAGCGGCCGTGTTCGCGTACGCCCAGCTTGCCACCTCCGTCGACGCGGTGCCGGCCCCGTGGCGGATGCCGGGCCTCGACCCGCACCGGTCGTACCGGGTCACGCTCCTCGACCAGATCGAGCGGCCCGCCATGGCGGGCCGGGCCGACCCGGCCTGGTTCGCCTCGGGCACGGTCGAGGTGAGCGGCCGCGTGCTCGGCGTGATCGGGCTGCCGCCCCCGGTGCTGGCCCCCGAACAGGCCGTGCTGGTCCGCCTCGACGCCGTCGGCGAGCCCTAGGCGCTTCCAGCATCACCGGCCGGCGGCTCGTCGCCGGGCGGCGTCGCCAGCTGGCCGAGGGGCGTGGGCGCGGCGATCGACCGGTCCGCGAAGGCCCGCAGGTCCGCCTCGGCGACGGGCCGGCCGGCGTGCCGGGCGGTCAGGCAGGCGGTGGCGAATCCGCACACCCGGCCCTGACACCAACCCATGCCGGGCCGGGCGAGCAGCTTGACGATGCGGGCCTCGGTCGCGCCCAGCTCCACCACGGCCCGCCGGATACTGCCCGCGTCCACCTCTTCACACCGGCAGACCAGAGTCTCGTCGGAGCACCGCTCCAGCATGACCTCCGGGATCGGATAGACCTGATGCATAGCGGACGCGAACCCGCGCAGCGCGGTCCGCCGTCGGCGCAGCACCCGGTCGTCCCCGACCTCGTCGGCACCGAATGACGCGGCCGCCGCGAGGCCGGCGATCCGACCCTCGACCGTCGCGAGGTCGGCCCCACCGACACCGGTCGCCTCGCCGGCCGCCCACACCCCGGCGACGCTGGTCGCCTGGTCCTCGTCGACGGTCACCACCAGGCTGCCGTCGACGTCCAGGTGGGTCGCGCAACCGAGTTGGAGGGCCAGCTCAAGCTGCGGGGTGAAGCCCCAGCCGACGGCGAGCACGTCGCACGCGATCTCCCGCTCGGTGCCGGCCCGCACCCGGCCGGCCCGGTCCAGCTTGCCGACCAGCACGCCGGTCAGCCGGTCCGTGCCGAGGGCCCGGAGCACGACGTGCCGGTGGCGGACGGCGACCCGGTGCCGCAGCAGCCGCCCGGCGTACCCGGCTGCCTCGCCGAGCTTGCCGGTCGCGCCGAGCACCGCGCGCGGAAAGCGGGCGAAGGCGAGCGGGCTGTTCGCCTCGATGACCGCGGCCACCCGGGCGCCGTACCGGGCGAGCCCGTCGGCCACCGGCAGCAGGAACGGTCCGGTGCCGGCGACCACCACGGTCCGACCGGCCACCACGAGGTTTCCCTTGAGGAGCGCCTGTCCCCCACCGGCGGTGATCACGCCGGGCAGGTCCCAGCCGGGGAACGGCAGTTGCCGGTCGTACGCGCCGGTGGCGAGGACGAGCCGCCGGGCGTGCACGGTGACGGGTGCGGGGGTGCCGTGCTGTCGGGGCTCGGCGCCCAGCACGCAGTGCACCGACCACTGGTCGTCGGCTCGCAGGATCGACCACACGTGGTGCCCGGCCAGCCGGAGCACCCGGCCGGTGCCGGCCAGTTCGGTGAGCCGGGTGTCGGTCGAGGTGAACCGGTGCCACCCGTGGTGCAGGGTGGCCGGCCGGAACGAGCCGGTGCCGGGGGCCGGGGACCGCCAGTACTGCCCGCCGGGGCGTACGCCGGCGTCGATGATTGCCACCCGCGTGCCCGCCTCGGCCGCGGCCAGCGCGGCCGCCAGTCCGGCCGGTCCGGCGCCGATGACGGCGAGGTCCACGCGATGTTCGGTCACCGCCCCGTTCCTTCCTGGGTGCGGACGTCGTCGCCGGGGTTTGCGGGCACCAGGCAGGCCCGCAGTGAGGGTTGCCCGTTGACGGTGACCAGGCAGTCGAAGCAGATCCCGATGCCGCAGAACAGTCCGCGGGGTCGCTGGCCGTGGCGGGTGGTCCGCCAGGACCGCACCCCGGCGGCGGTGAGCGCCGCACCGATGGTCCAGCCGTCCCGGCAGGGCAGCGGCGTGCCGTCGAAGACGATCTCGAACTCGTGGGGACGGCTCACCGGGGCACCTCCGGGCCGAAGCGGTCGGGGCGGAACGGGTGCAGGTCGATCTCGGGTGGCTCGCCGATCAGGCTCTGGGCGACCAGACGCGCGGTACCCAGGGACAGGCCGATGCCGGCACCCTCGTGGCCGCAGGCGTGGTGCAGCCCCGGTGCGCGCGGATCCGGGCCGATCACCGGAAGGTGGTCGGGGCAGTACGGCCGGAACCCGCGGTAGGCCCGGATCACCGCCACGTCGCGCAGGACCGGGAAGAGCCGTACCGCGCCGGCGGCGAGCTGCCGCAGGGCCGGTAGCGAGATCGTCCGGTCGAACCCGACGCGCTCTCGGCTGGCGCCGATGAGCACCGTGCCGGCACCGGTCCCCTCCACCACCGTCGAGGTCTGTAGGGCGGCCGAGTCGCTGGCCACGTCCGCCACGTAGTCCGCGAGGTACACCTTGTGCCGGATGATCGGCGGGAGCGGCTCGGTGACCAGGATGTAGCCGCGCCGGGGCGCGACCGGGACCCGGACTCCGGCCAGGGCGGCGATCTCGCCGGCCCAGGTGCCGGCGGCGTTGAGTACGGCACCGGCGGGGATGTCACGCCGCGGGGTGCGCACCCCGGTCACCCGATCGCCGTCCCGGAGGAAGCCGGTGACCGGCTCGTGGGTCAGCACGGTGGCGCCGGCCCGGCGGGCCAGTCGGAGCAGGTGTGCGGCCGCGAGCATCGGCTGCACCTGCATGTCCTGCGGGTACCGGTAGCCGCCGGCGACGTCGTCGGTCAGGTGCGGCTCGAAGTCCCGCAGCCGGTCCCCGGGCACGGCGACGGCCTCGACCCCGAGTTCCCGCTGCTGGGCCGCGAGCCGGGTCAGGCCGGCCAGCGCCGCCGGGCCGGTGGCGACCACCAGGCCACCCTTGGTTTCCAGCTCCACCGCCCGGCCGAACGTCGTGCCGTCCAGCGGCAGGTCGGCCAGGCTCCGCCACTGCCGGTTTGACAGCAGCGCGAGGTCGAGTTCGGGACCACGCTCCTTGTCGGAGAGCAGTATGTTGCCCTCGCCTGCTCCGGTCGTCCCGCCGGTGATCGGTCCGCTGTCGACCACGGTCACCGTCAGGCCGGCTCGGGTGGCGTGAAAGGCGCAGGCCGCACCTACGATTCCTGCGCCGACGACGACGAGGTCGGAGGAGGTGGAGGTCGATGTGCGAGGGGGCCGATCAGGCATGGAGCGACCGCCCGAGCCGTCGGTTCGCAGTGGCATCCGGCCATGCCGGCGGCACGGGAGCGGGGTCGGGCATGTGCACCTCGGGGCGGCGATGCGGCTGGAAGCGTTTGCTTGCGCTGTTGTAGTGTGACATTGTACGCCCTCGCTTGCGGTACCTTCCGCTGTGACGGCGACCGACGTCCACGTTGTTCGGCTCGACTGGGCCCATTGGGACCGGAGGATAAGGAGCACTCGATGCGCGCGCGATTGAAGCCATGGCACGGCGTGCTGGTGGCGACGACGGTGCCGTTGGACGACCGCCTGGCGGTCGACTTCGACCGGTACGCCGAGCACGTCGGATGGCTGGCAGCCGAGGGTTGCGACGGGGTGACTCCGAACGGTTCACTCGGCGAGTATCAGACCCTCACCGAGAAGGAACGGAGCGCACTGGTCCGTGTCGCGGTCGATGCCGCCCCGGACGGCTTCACCGTGATGCCCGGCATCGCGGCGTACGGCGCGCTGGAGGCGCGGCGCTGGGCCGAGGACGCCGCCGAGGCCGGCTGCGCGGCGGTGATGCTGCTGCCGCCGAACGCGTACCGGGCCGACGAGCGGGCCGTGCTCGAGCACTACCGGGAGGTTGCAAAGGTCGGCGTCCCGGTGGTGGCGTACAACAACCCGATCGACACCAAGGTCGACCTCAGCCCGGCCATGCTCGCCCGGCTGCACGGCGAGGGGCTCATCGTCGGCGTCAAGGAGTTCACCGGCGACGTCCGGCGCAGCTACGAGATCGCCGAAGTGGCGCCCGACCTGGACGTGCTCGCCGGCTCCGACGACGTCACGCTGGAGCTTGCCATCGCCGGCGCGCCCGGCTGGATCGCCGGTTACGTCAACGCCCTGCCGCGCGCCAGCGTGCAGCTGTTCAACGCCGCCGCCAGCGGTGACCTGGCCACCGCGCTGCCGCTCTACCGGGCGCTGCACCCGCTGCTGCGATGGGACTCGAAGACCGAGTTCGTGCAGGCGATCAAGCTCTCCATGGACATCGTCGGACGGTACGGCGGACCGTGCCGCCCGCCGCGGGTACCGCTCACCGAGGCGCAGGCCAGCATCGTCCGGGAAGCCACCGAGAAGGCGGTAGCGGCCAGCGGCCGGTGACGGAAGGGCGATAGTAAATGCGCAGTAACCGGGTCTTCCACGCGGTCGACTCGCACACCGAGGGCATGCCGACCCGGGTGATCACCGGCGGCATCGGTGTCATCCCCGGCGACTCGATGGCCGAACGGCGCCGGCATTTCATCACCCACCTCGACCACATCCGCACCCTGCTGATGTGCGAGCCGCGCGGGCACGCCGCGATGAGTGGGGCGATCCTTCAGCCGCCAACCCGGCCGGACGCCGACTGGGGGGTGCTCTACATCGAGGTGAGCGGGTGCCTGCCGATGTGCGGGCACGGCACAATCGGGGTGGCCACGGTCCTCGTGGAGACCGGCATGGTGACCGTCACCGAGCCGGTGACCGTGATCCGGCTCGACACCCCCGCCGGGCTGGTGACGGCCGAGGTGGCGGTACGCGACGGGCGCGCCGAGTCGGTGACGCTGCGCAACGTACCGGCCTTCGTGCAGGAGTTGGACGCGACGGTCGAGGTGCCCGAGCTGGGCCCGGTCACCCTCGACCTCGCCTTCGGCGGCAACTTCTACGCCATCCTCGGCCTCGACCAGTTGGGCATCCCCTTCACGCCGAGCGACGCCCGCGTCCGGCAGCGCATGCTCGACGCCGGACTGGCCATCATGGACGCGGTCACCGAGCAGATCAAGCCGGTCCATCCGGAGGACCCCAAGATCGCTGGCTGTCACCACGTCTACCTCGCGGCGCCAGGTTCGGACGCCGGGCACTCCCGACACGCGATGGCCATCCACCCGGGCTGGTTCGACCGCTCCCCCTGCGGCACCGGGACATCGGCCCGGATGGCCCAGCTGCACGCCCGGGGCGAGTTGGCGTTGCACGCCGACTTCGTCAACGAATCGATCATCGGTAGCCGGTTCGTCGGCCGGCTGCTCGACCGCACCACCGTCGGCGACCGGCCCGCCGTCGTCCCGACGGTCACCGGCCGGGCCTGGATCACCGGCACCGCGCAGTACTTCCTCGATCCCACCGACCCGTTCCCCACCGGTTTCCTGCTCTGACCAGCGCTGGAGTCTCCATGTCCGTCGTGCAGTCCGTCTCCCCCCAGAACCCGGACGATGTCGTCGTGTCGGTCCCCGCCGCGACCGCCGGAGACGTCGGGAAGGCCGCCGAGGCCGCCCGAGCGGCGCAACCCGGCTGGGCCGCCGCGCCGCCCGCGGAACGGGCGGCCGCCCTGCACGCGGCCGCCGACGCGGTGGCAGCCGCCTCGGCCGAACTGGTCGAGTTGACCGTGCGTGAGGTGGGCAAGCCGGTCACCGAGGCGCGCGGCGAGGTGGCCCGGTCGATGGCGCTGCTGCGGTACTACGCCCAGCAGGTGTACGACCCGACCGGTGCGGTGCACGATCCGAGCGGCGGCCGGGGGTTGGCGTACACCCGGCGTCGCCCGCGCGGGGTCGCGGGTCTGATCACCCCGTGGAACTTCCCGCTGGCCATTCCACTGTGGAAGGCCGCGCCGGCACTGGCCTTCGGCAACGCCGTCCTGCTCAAGCCGGCACCGCAGGCGACCGCGTGCGCGCTGCGGCTGGCCGAGCTGATCACGCCGTACCTGCCCGAGGGGCTCCTGACGGTGCTGCCCGGCGACGCCGAGGCGGGCCAGGCGGTCGTCGCGGCGGGTGACGTCATCTCGTTCACCGGCTCCGCCGCGGTGGGCGCCACCGTCGGGTCGGCCGCCGTGGCCCGGGGCGTGCCGGTGCAGTGCGAGATGGGCGGCCACAGCCCGGCGGTGGTCCTGCCGGACGTCGACGTCGAATCCGTCGCCCGGCAGGTCGCCTACGCGGCGTTCGGGTACGCGGGGCAGAAGTGCACCGCCACCAAGAGGATCATCGTGGTCGGTGACCCGACCGACTTCACCGACGCGCTGGTCGCCGCCGCATCGGCGATGGCGTGCGGCGATCCCGCGGCGCCGGACACCGTCGTGGGGCCGGTCATCGAGGCGGCGGCGCGGGCCCGGGTGCTCGACGCGGTGAACAGCGGCGTCGCCGCCGGTGGCCGGGTGCTCACCGGCGGCCGGGCGATCGAGCGGCCGGGCTGGTTCGTGGGCCCGACGGTACTGACCGACCTGCCGGCGGACCACCTGCTCAACCGGGAGGAGGTGTTCGGGCCGATCTGCACGCTGAGCCGGGTCGACACCGTCGACGCGGCGCTGCACGCCGCCAACGACGTCCGGTACGGGCTCGCCGCCTCGGTCTTCACCGCCGACCTGGACGCCGCGCTGCGGTTCGCCGACGGGCTGGCGGCTGGACAGATCAAGGTCAATGCGCCGACCGCGGGCGTGGACTTCTACCTGCCGTTCGGCGGCGAGCGCGACTCCAGTTTCGGGGGGCGCGAGCAGGGCAAGGCGGCCCAGGACTTCTACACCGCCCTGCACACCGTGACCGTCGTTCCGGCGGGAAGTTGACCCTCGTGGCGCCGGCGTTCGACCGAGCGGCGTATGCCGGGTTCGGCAGCTTCGCATATCATGCCCGGCTATGGAGAATGGGGCGTGAATGACTGAATCGTTGGAGTTGCCGGCCCTGGGGGCACGAATGAGCGTGCGCGGGCAGGTCGCCCACGCCCTCCGGGCGGCGCTCGTGGCCGGCCAGATGCGCCCCGGCGAGGTCTATTCGGCGCCCACCCTCGCCGCCCAGTTCGGCGTCTCCGCCACGCCGGTTCGGGAGGCGATGCTCGACCTGGTCAAGGAGGGCCTGGTCGAGACGGTACGGAACAAGGGTTTCCGGGTCACCGAACTGTCCGAGCAGGAACTCGACAACCTCACCGAGATCAGGCAGCTGATCGAGGTGCCGACCACCGTCCGGGTGATCGACGAGGCCACCGCCGAGGATCTGGCCCGGTTGCGGCCGATCGCCCAACAGATCGTCGACGCGGCCCAGGAAAAGGATCTGATCGCGTACATCGAGCATGACCGGCAGTTCCACCTGGAGTTGCTTTCCCTGATGGGCAACAGCCATCTGGTCGCGCTGGTCGGTGAGCTGCGGGCGAAGTCACGGCTGTTCGGGCTCACCCGTCTCGCCGAGACCGGGAAGCTGGTGCCCTCCGCGCAGGAGCACATCGAGATGCTCGACCTGATCGAGGCGGGCGACCGGCGCGGCCTGGAACGGCTGATGCGGGCGCACATCGGGCACGTACGAGGCCGTTGGGCGGGCCGGGCGGAGCGATCCGAAGAATGAACAGGGACGTGGGTCGCGTGACCGAGTCGAGCCGGCTCACCATCGTCAACGCGACGGTCTTCGACGGCGTCTCCGCCGAGTTGACCGAGGGCCCGATCCAGATCGTCGACGGGACCATCGTGGCGATCGGCGGGGTCGATCGATCGGTGGACCGGGTGATCGACGCGCGGGGCGGCACGGTGATTCCCGGGCTCATCGACGCGCATTTCCATGCGTACGGGACCGAGCTTGACCTGCTCGCGCTGGAATCCAGCCCGCTCAGCTACCTCGCCCTGGCGGGCGCGCAGCGACTGGGAGCCGCCCTCCGGCGCGGGTTCACCACCGTACGCGATGTCGCCGGCGGTGACCCGGGGCTGGCGAAGGCGATCACGCGCGGCCTGATTCCGGCCCCGCGCTACCTCTACACCGGACCGGCCCTGTCGCAGACCGGCGGGCACGGTGATCCCCGTCCGGGCGACGCTGACCTGTGTGCCTGCGGCGCACACACCGGCGAGGTCGTGGACGGCGTCGACGCGCTGCGCCGAGCGGTCCGCGACCGGTTCCGGCGCGGCGCCCACGCCATCAAGATCATGGCGTCCGGCGGGGTCATCTCGCACACCGATCCGATCCGGGTGCCGCAGTACTCGCCGGAGGAGATCCGCGCGGTCACCGACGAAGCCGTCCGGCGGGAGAGCTACGTCGCCGCGCACGCGTACTCCCCCGCCGCGATCGCCCACGCCGTCAGCAACGGGGTCCGCACCATCGAGCACGGCAACCTGCTCGACGAGCCCACCGCGCAGCTGATGGCCGCGCACTCCGCCTTCCTGGTGCCCACCCTCGCGGCCTACGACGCCATGGAGCGCCGGGGCGCGGACTTCGGGCTGACCCGGACCGGCCGCGAGAAGAACCGTGAGGTGCTCGACGCGGGTCGGGGGGCGATCAAGATCGCGCGCAGGGCCGGGGTGCCGATCGGTTTCGGTACCGACCTGATGGGCCCGCTCGAGGACGAGCAGCTGATCGGGCTGCGGTTGCAGGTCGAGGTCGAGGGCACGTTCGCCGCGCTGTGCTCCGCCACCTCGGTCAACGCCGAGATCATCGGCCGGCCGGACCTCGGTCGGGTCGCGGTCGGCGCCACCGCCGACCTGGTGATCCTGGCCGGCGACCCGTTCGCCGATCCGACCGTGCTCTGGGCCGGGCCGGATCGGCGGACGGTGATCCAGGGCGGTCACCCGGTCTGACCGGCCCGCGACGCACCCAGCTCGGCTTCCCGGCTTTCCGCGCGGCCCTCGTCCCGGGCGCGGGCGAGCAGCTGCGCGAGTCGCTGCCGGCGTCGCCGGGCGATGATCCGGAAGGCGAGTACGAGCAACGCGAGGATGACGGCGAGGGCCAGTTGCGACCAGGGCAACGCCCAGACCGTCACGGTGCCCGAGGTCTGCCGGATGTCGGCGTCGGTCGGGTCGCCGACCAGGATGTCCGGGGTCACGTCGACGGTCGTACGCAGCGGTCCCAGGCCCCAGACTCCGGTGACGCGGGCGTCGACGTTTCGGCTGCCGGCTGGCAGAAGTTCCTCGACCGCGCCCGGGGTGTTCCGTTCCAGCAGGCCGAACAGTTCGGCGACGGTCGTCCGGCCGTTGCCGGTCACCGCGACGTTGCCATCGTTCGTCGCGGTGTAGCTGAGCTCGATGGTGCCGGCCGAGAAGGGGTTCCACGAGGGCCGGTACGTGGCGGTGAGGTCGTTGATCGCCACGGCCGCGGTGACCGTGCCGCTGGCCCGCATCATGACCCGGAAGCCGACCCGGCTCTCGACGGCGACCGTGCCGCCGGTGCTGGTGACCGTCGCCGCGATACCGGCCGGGTGATCCCCTGGCGTGGCGTCGTCGGGTGCGGTGATGGTGAACGGCACCACCTTCGTCTGCTTGGCCCCGACGGTGACCTTCTCCTGCACGTCGATCCAGGTCCCGCCGTCCACTGACTCCTGGTTCGACGGGAGCATGTTGAAGCGGCCCTTGTCGGTGAGGTAACCGTCGGCCGCCTTCAGCGAGAAGACGACCGGTGAATCACTGAAGTTCCGCACCGCAACGTGCTCGGTCACCGACTGACCCGGGTCGAGCGTGACCTCCACCCACCGGCGGCCGTCCGGGCCCTGCTTGTTGGCCGGCTGCACCGACCAGGTGACCGTAGGGGTGGTCGGTTCCGCCACCGCGCCGGCGGGCGCGATCGGCATGGTGACGAGCACCGCGGCCAGGACGGCGAGCAGCCGCGACCACGGCCGCGGCAGGGTTCGGATCATGATGGGGCCCTTCGATGCGGGGACGTGGTGGGGGGCCACGGCGAGATGGCCCCCCACCGGTCCATTACTCGAACAGCGACAGGGTCAGCGTCGAGGTGTACGCACCCGCGGCGACATCCGCCGGAGTCCGCAGGAACAGGTCCGCGTTGACCGAGTACGCGCCCTCGGCCACCGCACCGGAGTCGAACGTCGAGACCAGCAGTTCCTGGTCGACCAGACCCACGTTGTTACCCGGCTGGGTCGCCTCGTCCAGAACCGTCACGACCTCCTCACCCTCACTGACCAGACCGGTGTCGC
>NZ_JBFBAO010000078.1:0-21670 GCF_040682255.1 Micromonospora sp. NPDC051296
GTGCCCGTCGACGGTGACGAACTGCCGGGCGGTGGTCTCCGGGTCGAACGTCGGCGCCAGGCCGGCGGCCACCCGCAGCTGTTCCTCGACCAGGTCCACGCCGTAGACGGTGAGGTCGAGCGCGGGGTGCTCGCGGGACAGCGCCACCAGGGCCGCCGGCAGCAGGGTGCGTACGGCGCTGGGAAAGGCGCCGATGCGTACGCTGCCGGAGAGCCCGTCGCGTACGGCGGCGAGGGTGGCCTCGGCCGCTTCCAGGGCGGCGAGGACGACCTCGGTGTGCCGGACCAGGGCCGCGCCGGTGGGGGTGAGCGCCACTCGTCGCCCGGCCCGTTCCAGCAGCCGTACGCCCGCCTCCCGCTGCAACGCCGCCAGTTGCTGGGAGACGGCGGACGCCGTGTAGGTGTGGGCCTCGGCGACAGCGGCGATCGTGCCCAGGTGGGCCAGGTCCCGCAGCAGGCGCAGGCGACGCACGTCAAGCATCAGCTCAGCTTACGTTTTCGTTGAGGAAGCCGAACTGGTCCTTCAGCGTCGTCGCGCCCAGGCTGGAGGCATGACAATCACCGGCCTGTACGTCCCGCTGATCACGCCCTTCGACGCGTCCGGAGCCGTCGCCGTCGACGCCCTGACCGGGCTCGCCCACCAGGTGCTCGGCGCCGGCGCCACGGGTGTCGTCGCGCTCGGCACCACCGGCGAACCGGAGGCGCTCACCGACGCGGAGCGGCGCACCGTGGTCGACGTGGTCGCCGAGGTCTGCCGGGAGCACGCGGCGCAGCTGCTGGTCGGCGCGCACAGCCCGGCCGCGTTGCGCGCGCTGGCCGACCGGCCGGAGGTGGCCGCCGCGCTCTGCCTGGTGCCGCCATTCGTACGCCCCGGCGAGGAGGGCGTGCTGGCGCACTTCGCCGAGCTGGCGCAGGGCAGCCCGGTGCCGCTGGTGGCTTACCACGTCCCGTGCCGCACCGGGCAGTGGCTAAGCGCCGGTGCGTTGCGACGGCTGGCCGACCTGCCCGGTGTCATCGGGGTCAAGCACGCGGTGGGCGGCATCGACCCGACGACGGTCGCCTTCCTCACCGACGTGCCACCCGGCTTCGCGGTGCTCGGCGGCGACGACATCGTCCTGTCGCCGCTGCTCGCCCTCGGTGGACACGGCGGCATCGTGGCCTCGGCCCACGTCGCCACCGCCGACTTCGCGGCGCTGATCGACGGGTGGCGCACCGGCGACGTCGGCCGCGCCCGGCCGCTGGGCCGCCGGCTCGCGGCGCTGTCCACGGCGTTGTTCGCCGAACCCAACCCGACCGTGCTCAAGGCGGTCCTGCACGCCCAGGGCCGCATCCCGACCCCGGCCGTACGGCTGCCGCTGCTGCCCGCCGGGGAGGCCGCGACCGAGGCGGCGCGGCGACTGCTCGACGCCCCGGTCACCGTCGGCTGAGGTCGCGGCAGGTGGGCTACGGCCGGCGGCGGGCGGCGGCGATGGTCGCGATGCCCTCCTCGATGGCCGAGGCGGAGTTGGCCGCGTAACCGAGGACCAGGCCGGGCGGGTACGGCCGCCGGCAGTGCCAGGACAGCGGCTGCACCTTCACACCCCGCGCCAGCGTCGCCGCCGCCAGCTCCGTGTCCGCCACCTCGCCGTCGAGGGTGACGGTGAGGTGCAGCCCGGCCGCCGCGCCGTGCACCGTGGCGTCGGGCAGGTGGCGGGCCAAGGCGCTGATCATCGCGTCCCGGCGGCGTACGTGCCGTCGGCGCAGCAGCCGCAGCTGCCGTTCCAGCGCCCCGTCGGTGATCAGCTCGGCGAGGACCAGCTGCGGCAGGACGGCGTTACCCAGGTCGGCGGTGCGTTTGGCGGCCACCACGGCGTCCCGGTGACGGCGAGGCACCAGCAGCCAGCCGAGCCGCAGCGCCGGGGCGAGCAGCTTCGACACGCTGCCGGTGTAGCAGACCTGCTCGGGCAGGGTGGCGCGCAGCGCGGGCACCGGCGGGCGGTCGTAGCGGTGTTCGGCGTCGTAGTCGTCCTCGATGACCAGACCGCCGGCGCGGGCCCAGTCGGCGAGCTGGCGGCGACGGTCGCCGTCGAGCACCACGCCGGTCGGGAACTGGTGCGCCGGGGTGAGCATCACCGCGGGTACCCCGCTGGCGGCCAGCGCGTCCACCCGCAGGCCGGCGGCGTCCACCGGGATCGGCACGGTTTCGACCCGCAGGTTGTCGAGGTGCTGCCGGACGCCGAGGGAGCCGGGGTCCTCCACGCCGACCGTGGTGGGACCGTCGTGGCGCAGTGCCTCGGCGAGCAGGCCGAGCGCCTGGGAGACGCCGGTGGTGATGATCACCTCGGTCGGGTCGACGGTGATCCCGCGGGTGCGGGCCAGCCATCCGGCGACGGCCCGGCGCAGGGCGGGCGTCCCGCACGGATCGCCGTAGCCGAGGTCCGGTGCGGCCAGCCGCCGCAGCACTGCCTTCTCGGCGCGCAGCCAGGCCGCGCGGGGAAACGCCGCCAGGTCGGGTACGCCGGGCGTCAGGTCGATCCGCGCCGGTGCGGTGCGTACCGCGTCGAAGATGTCGGACCCGGGCGCCGGCGCGAACAGGCCGGCCGGATCCGCTGCCGCCGGTGGCGCGGGCGTTGCCGCGCCACCGATCCGGTCACCGTCGGCGGGCGCCCGGCCGCTCGACCTGGGCGCGGTCAGGGTCCAACCGGCGGATGTCGACCCGTGGGTCGCGGACCCGGCCGAAGCCGGCGATGGGGCGGCGACGACCACAGTGCCGGCGCGGCCCCGGCCGGCGACGTGCCCGTCCTCCACCAGCCGCTGGTACGCCTCGACCACCACGCCGCGGGAGACACCGAGATCGGCGGCGAGCACCCGGGTGGCGGGCAGCCGGGAGCCGACGGGCGTGACACCGTCCGCGATCGCCCGACGCAGCCGGTCGGCGAGCCAGGCCGCCCGCCCGCCGGCCGGCGCCTGCCCGATGTCCAGGTGCAGGAAATCCGACCCGGCGTTGAGCGGGGGCGACGCTACGGCACGTGGCGGCACCAAGGGGGCCCTTCCGTTGACGATCTTCTTCGTCGCGTTCCTGCCGCAGTTCGTGCACCCGGACACGCCGGGTGCCCTCGGCCGGATGCTCGGGCTGGGCGCGGTGTTCACGGCGACCACGCTGGTGGTCTTCGTCGGCTACGGCCTCGGCGCCGCCGCGGTACGCCGGCACGTGCTCGACCGCCCCCGGGTGGCCGACTGGCTGCGCCGGTGCTTCGCCGGCTCGTTCCTGGCGCTCGGGCTGCTGCTGGCCCGAACCGAGGCGTGAGGAGACGAAAACATGTACCTCCAGCACTCCCGTCAGGTCCGGATTCCGCGTCGACGTTGCCGCCGGCTCAGATGTTGGCTGAGTCGGCGGGTACGCCGTCGGGCAATGTGGGCGACCCGGCCAGCGGCTGCTCCGGCTCGCCGGACCGGCCCACCGTGTAGGCGGTCATCGACAGCGACCCGTAGGCGTACCCGTCCACCAGGACGTTCGCCGCCGTGCCGTCGGCACCGGCCAGGCCGGCCAGATAGAGCAGCGGGATGAAGTGGTCCGGCGTCGGCACGGCGAAGCCGAAGTCGCGGTGGGCGTCCAACGCGGCCGCCTCGGTCGGCGCACCGAGCATGACCTCCTTCGCCGCCTCGTCGAAGCGCTGCGCCCAGTCGAACCCCTGGTCGACCATCCGGGGATTGACGCCGCCGAGGTTGTGCACCACGTTGCCGCTGGCCACCACCAGCACACCCCGCTCCCGCAGCGGCGCGAGCTTCGCGCCCAGCTCCAGGTGGTAGTCCAGCCCCTTGAACGCGTTGATGCTCAACTGCACGACCGGGATGTCCGCCTCGGGAAAGGCGTGCACCAGCACCGACCAGGTGCCGTGGTCGATGCCCCAGGAGTCGAGGTCGGCGCCGACCCACGTCGGGTGGACGACGTCGCTGACCTCCTCGGCCAGTTCGGGCAGGCCCGGCGCCGGGTACCGCACGTCGAACAGTTCCTGCGGGAAGCCGTAGAAGTCGTGGATCGTCCGCGGCCGGGGCATGGCGGTGACGGCCG
The DNA here is from genome assembly GCF_040682255.1 of Micromonospora sp. NPDC051296. NCBI lineage: Bacteria > Bacillati > Actinomycetota > Actinomycetes > Micromonosporales > Micromonosporaceae > Micromonospora > Micromonospora sp. NPDC051296. The sequence continues at coordinate 4,051 of NZ_JBFBAO010000078.1, forward strand.
TGGCACCGATGTACCAGTGGGCCGACACCACCAGGATCGCCCGGGGCCGGGGAACCGACTGCCCGAATCCCCGCCATGCGGCGGTGTACCGGTTGACTTCCAGTGCGTTCATCGGGCTGCCGTGGCCGAAGAACACGGCCGGCATCACTGTGGACGTCGTGTCGCTGCTCATGCTGCGCCTCCCGAGCTGGCGGTGGCCTGAGCGTAGACGGCCCGTCGGGCGCTGTCCCGCGTACCGTCACGGCGGCCGGATCCGGCGCGGTGGCGGGTTCAGACCGTCTCGCCGGGGGCGAGGTAGCGGTAGCCGGGCACCGTCTCGGTGAACCAGCCGTTGACGCTGGCCAGGCCGCGCTCGTTGAGCTGGGCGTCGTGGATCGCGAAGACCTCGGCCGCGCGGGCCGCGGTGGCGAAACCGATCGCCTCGGTCAGCTTGAGCCAGGACGCCTGCGCGGGGACCAGCAGGGTCCGCACCGGCCGGCCCGGGAGATGCAGCGAGTCACCCGGGTGGTAGACCTCGTCGGCGACCAGGTAGCCGAGGTTGGCGCAGTCGGGCTGGCCGGCGTGGATGGTGGCGTGCCGCCCGCCGACCGCGGTGACGTCGAGACCGGCCGCGGTGAACCGCTCCCCCGCGCGGACCCGGGTCACCTGGAGCGGGGCCAGGTCCGGCAGGACGGCGCCCTCCGGGACGAAGACCGGCACGCCCAGGCCGGCCAGCCGCAGCACGTCGATGTGGTCGGCGTGCTCGTGGCTGACCAGCACGGCGTCCGCACCGGCCAGGGCGCGCGGCTCGCTCCACGTACCGGGGTCGATCACGAGGACCGCGCCGTCGTGTTCGAGCCGGACACAGGAGTGGGTGTACTTCGTGATCCGCATGCCCTGGACGGTACGGATCGACCTAACCGCAGGTGCCGGCGACGGTGAACCAGCAGGCCGTGTGGGGTGAGGTCTTGAAGAAGCGGAGCAGCAGGCTCCCCACCTTCTGCCGCCCCGAGTTGGATGGATGCGTACCGTCCGCGACGAAGTCCGACCGGTCCCAGACGAGCCCGTCGGAGCGGGGCTGGAGGCCGTTGGCCCAGAGGTAGGGACCCCAGGCCGCCCACCCGGTGGCGCTGTTGTAGTTCAGGTTGCCGGCCCGAGGATCGGTGCCGCCGCCGGACATCTGGGTGATCTGCGCCTGGATCACCCACTTGACCCCAAAGCCGGTCTCGTACGCGTACGGCTCGGGGTTCAGGCTGGTGGTGGCGTAGCCGCCGTAGATGCGGCTGGAGAAGAAGACCTGCTGCAGGTTGGGGTAGCGCGTCTTCAACGCCCGGAGGATGTTGCCCTGCTGGCTCACGAGCTGGTAGGCGTCGGCGTTGGTCGCGGGCAGGGACACCGACGGATTGGCGTTGGCGACCTTGACCCAGGCGACCTGGACCTGCCGTTCGGTGAGGCCGAGGGGTGCCAGTCTGGCGTCCCGGACGCGGTCGTAGTTGGCGTCGGTCGGCGCGTCCCAGGTGCCGGCGGTCTGACCACCCGCGGCACCGTCGACGATCACCAGCTTGTCCCGGTTGACCTGCGGGTCCGCCGCGGCCTGACCGATGAAGGAGTAGGGCGCGCACCGCCCGCTGCCATCTCCCGAGCAGAACTCCTGGGTCGTGTTGGACATGCCGATGGAGAGCAGCACGTACTTGCCGTTGGCGCTCGGTGCGCCGGCGGTGTCGAGCGGGCGTACGCGGAGGGCTCGGGTGACACCGGCGGTGTGGTGGCTGTCCGGCATGGTGTTCCGGCCGGCCGGATACAGCCCGCCCTGGAAGCCGAGGTAGCTGCCGGTGCCGAGATCGTTGATGGGGCGAACGGGTGCGGCGAACGCTGCGGGCATACCGACGACCAGGACGGTCACGAAGGCGGCCAGCATCGCCAGGAACCGCCGAACATTGATAATCATGACGCTGAACCTAGAAAGGTGAGCGACGCCCGTCAATCTCCTCCGCGGATCTTCCTGGACCGTCGCCGCCCGGCGCCCTTCGATCCGCGATCAGCGGCGGGACGCCGGCCTCGGCCGGCGGCCGGCCGGCGGCCGGTCCACCGCCTCCTCGACCACCTCGCAGAGGTCGGTGAGCGGGTCGAGCGCCTGCGCCGCACAGGCCACCCGAAGCAGCAACGCGCGCAGCGTCGCGCTCTCCTCGGGGGGAAGCGACCGCAGCAGGCGCGACTCGACCCGGCGCAACTCGCCCCGCCGGAGCCGCGCGGCGTCCCGGCCATCGTCGGTGAGGGTGACCAGGCGGCTGCGCCGGTCGGCCGGGTCCGGTCGGCGCACCACCAGCCCGGCGCGCTCCAGGTCGTCGATCAGGTACGTCAGCACGGTGCGGTCGATCCCCAGCTCCTCGGCGATCGCCCCCTGGTTGCGGGCGGGCTCCCGGTCGGCGGCGGTGAGCACGTGGTAGCCACGCGGCCCGCCGGGCAGGTCACCGACGGCGTGCTCGGCGGCGCGGATGTAGGCCCGGAAGACGACGCCGAGCATCCACCCGAGGTCGTCGTTGAGCGGGTCGGGGCGGGAGTCGTTGCCGTCGGCACCGGTCATCCCCCAAGGTTAGCGCAGGTCACAGATTTTATTGGGCAAAGATGTTCTGTGCGACATAACATCTGGCTGTGGTGATCGACGCCGCGCTACCGGAAGGAAGGCCGAGATGAGCGACTACGGGCACCCCCTGACCTTCGGGTCGTTCCTGACGCCCGGCAACGCCGACCCCGCCCGACCGGTCGGTCTCGCCATGCTCTCCGAGCAGGTCGGGCTCGACCTGGTCACCTTTCAGGACCACCCGTACCAGCCCGCGTTCCTGGACACCTGGACGCTGCTGAGCTTCGTCGCTGCGCGGACCGAACGCGTCCGGCTGGCCGCGAACGTCACCAACCTGCCGCTGCGCCCACCCGCCGTCCTGGCCCGCAGCGTCGCCAGCCTCGACCTGCTCAGCGGCGGCCGGATGGAGCTGGGCCTGGGCGCCGGCGCGTTCTGGGACGCCATCGAGGCGATGGGCGGCCGACGCCTCACCCCCGGGCAGGGGGTGCGGGCCCTGGACGAGGCGATCGAGATCATCCGCCAGATCTGGGACGCCGACGCCCGTGGCGGAGTCCGGGTCGACGGTGAGTTCCACCGCGCGGTCGGCGCGAAGCGTGGGCCGGCCCCCGCCCACGACGTCGGCATCTGGCTGGGCGCGTACAAGCCTCGCATGCTCGCGTTGACCGGGCGCCGGGCCGACGGGTGGCTGCCCTCGCTGGCCTACCTGCAACCCGGTGACCTCGCCAAGGGCAACGCGATCATCGACGACGCGGCGGCCGAGGCCGGCCGGTCCCCGACCGACGTGATCCGGCTGCTCAACATCAACGGGCAGTTCAGCACGGCCGGCCGCGGTCCGCTGCACGGACCGGCCGAACAGTGGGCCGAGGAACTCGCCGACCTCGCCCTGACCGACGGGATCAGCACCTTCATCCTCGGCAGCGACGACCCCGACGACCTGCGGCGGTTCGCCGCCGAGGTGGCCCCGGCGACCCGGGAACTGGTCGCCGCCGAACGCTCGACCGGCACGAGCGACGTGTCGGCCGGCGCGGCCGGCACAGCTGGCACGGGGGGCACCTCGACCGGCACGGGCGGCGCGGCGGCGGGTGGCACCCGGCCGGGTGGCGCGGGGCAGGCCGAGTCCGCTGGCGGCGCGGTCCGGGCCGACGTGGCCGACCGTGCGGGGCGGCCGGGGGCACGGCGGGCCACCGTCGCGGTCGGGCCGTTCGCCGTCGTGCCGACGCCCGACGACGGGCGCCGGCGTACCGACGTGCGGGTGTGGGACGAGTCGGAGCGCCCCACCGGGCCGACGCCGGACCCGGAGCGCACCTACACCGCGCACGAGCAGGCCGGCGCGCAGCACCTGATCGACGTGCACGACGGGCTGCGCGCCGAACTGTCCCAGATCCACGACCTGATCGAGCAGGTCGCCGCCGGGTTGATCGACGTGGGCACCGCCCGGTCGCACATCAACACGATGACCATGCGGCAGAACAAGTGGACGCTGGGCACCTACTGCGAGTCGTACTGCCGGGTGGTGACCACCCACCACACGCTCGAAGACCGGTCGCTCTTCCCGCACCTGCGGCGCTCCGACCCCCGGCTCAAGCCGGTCATCGACCGCCTAGAGGAGGAGCACCACGCCATCCACGACGTGCTGGAGGGCGTCGACCGGGCACTCGTCGCGTTCGTCGCCACGCCGGACGGGATGGCCGAGCTGCGCGCCGCGGTCGACCTGCTCAGCGACACGTTGCTGTCGCACCTGTCGTACGAGGAACGCGAACTGGTCGAGCCGATCGCCCGGCTGGGCGTGCACTGAACCGTGTCGGGTCGCCGGAGCGCAGACGATCAGGGGCAGCGGGACGGCATCATCGGGGAATGGAGCCACGAGACGGACGGGGGCACCGGTGCGTACCGCACACCGCCGACGTACGGATCGAGGCGTGGGCGCCGGACCGGGAAGGCTGCGTGGCCGAGGCGGTCGCCGCGCTGGTCGAGTCGTTCACCGACGCAGCCGGCGCCCGACCCGCTGCCGAGCGGGAGTTCCACGCGCCGGCCGCCGGCGACGAGGACCTGCTGGTGGGCGTACTCGACGAAGTGATCTTCCGGTTGGAGACGGCGGACGAGCTGCCGCTGAGCACCGAGGTGGCCGACGACGGCGCCGGCGGTCTGCTGGTGCGCTGGCGCACCACGGCCAGCGGCGAGGTGGAACTCACCGGCGCGGTGCCGAAGGCGGTCTCGCTGCACGAGCTGCGCTTCGGCGGCGACGGTACGGGGTGGTCCTGCGCGGTGACGCTGGACGTGTGACGCGGCCCGTCAGCCCTTGACCACGCCGAGCGGCACCAGCCGGGCCACCTTCCGGCACAGGCCGGCACCCTCGGCGGCCTCCACCACGGCCGAGATGTCCTTGTACGCCGCCGGCATCTCCTCGGCCAGCCCACGCCGGGAGGCCCCGCGTACCGCGATGTCCTGCGCCTCCAACTGGGCGCGCGGGTCGGTGCCGTGCCCGGCCGCGACGGCCTGCTTGCGGCTCTGCACCCGGCCGGCGCCGTGGCAGGTGGAGGCGAACGCGGGCGCCCCGGCCACCCCGGTCAGCACGTACGAGCCGGTGCCCATCGAACCTGGGATGAGCACCGGCTGGCCGGCGGCGCGCAAGTCGTCGGGCAGGTCGGGATGCCCGGGCGGCAGGGCGCGGGTGGCGCCCTTGCGGTGTACGCACAGCCGCCGCGTCCCGCCGTCCACGGCATGGTCTTCGATCTTGGCGAGGTTGTGCGAGATGTCGTAGACCAGGTCGAGCCGCCGGCCGGTCTCGCGCTCGAAGATCTGGCCGGCCGCGTGGGCGAGCAACTGCCGGTTGGCCCGCGCGTAGTTCGCCGCGGCGGCCATCGCGCCCAGGTAGGCCCGCCCCTCGTGCGAGCTGACCGGGGCGCAGGCGAGCTGCCGGTCCGGGACGTGGATGCCGTGCCGGCCCATCACCTTCTCCATGGCCCGCACGTAGTCGGTGCAGATCTGGTGCCCCAGGCCCCGCGACCCGCAGTGGATCATCACGCAGACCTGGCCGGCGCGCAGGCCGAACGCCTCGGCCACCGACTCGTCGTACACCTGCTCGACCGCCTGCACCTCCAGGAAGTGGTTGCCGGAGCCGAGGCTGCCGACCTGGCGCGCGCCGCGCTCGATCGCCCGCTCGCTGACCTGGGCCGGGTTGGCGTCGTCCACCGCGCCGTAGTCCTCGCAGCGGTGCAGGTCCCGTTCGACCCCGAAGCCACGCTCCACCGCGTACCGGGAGCCGCCCCGCAGCACCGCGTCGAGTTCGTCGCGGCCGGTCAGGTGCCACACCGCGCCGCGGCCCATGCCGCGCGGGGTGGCCGCGCTCAGCGCGTCCATCACCGCGTCCAGGCGCGGGCGCAGTTCGTCGCGGTGCAGGTCGGCGGCGAGCAGCCGGACCCCGCAGGAGATGTCGAAGCCGACACCGCCCGGCGAGACGACCCCACCGGCCTCGACGTCGGTGGCGGCCACCCCGCCGATCGGGAAGCCGTAGCCCCAGTGCACGTCCGGCATGGCGTACGAGGCGCCGACGATGCCGGGCAGGGTGGCCACGTTGGCGACCTGCTCCAGCGAACGGTCCGCCCGGGTGTCGGGCAGCAGCGAACGGGAGGCGAAGACCACCCCCGGCACCCGCATCGGATCGTGCCGGTCGATCCGGAACCGGTACGGCGACTCCTCGACCAACTCCATGCCCCGCTGCTACCCACCGGCGGTGGCACTACACCTGCCCGGCGGGCAGTCACCGTCGCCCGGCGACCGGGGCCGTCGCGACCCCGGTCGCCGGGCGATCAGGACGCGACCACGGCGTCGATCTGGTTGATCGCCAGCGTGGCGCCCTCCACGACGCCCATGTCCAGCACCTGCTGCAACGCCTCGGCGGACTCGTACGTGCCCACGTAGATCGCACGCGTGCCGCCGTTGTGCTCGGTGAAGGTGTAGACGTTGTTGGAGACCGGCAGGTCCGGATTCGGGTTGAAGTCCAGATCGGCGAAGCCGTCCTCGAAGGCGAAGCTCCTTGGCTCGTCCACGGCGGTGACCAGCCAGTAGCCGGCGTGCTTGTCGCCCTCCGGGCCGGTCATGTAGTAGGTCACGCGACCGCCGGGCGTGAGGTCGTGCTCGACCACCGTCGCCGGGTAGGTCGGCGGTCCCCACACCGTCTCCAGTTGGCGCGGGTCGGCGTAGACCTGCCAGATCCGCTCCACCGGCGCGGCGAAGTCCGCCGTGATGGTCAGGGTCAGGTTGTCGAGGTCATGCTGGACGTCGGTCACGGGCATGGGTCAGTCCTCCTGATCAGGATCGGATGTGATGAGCACGTCGATGCGTGCGATGCGGCCACGCCAGACCTGTTCGAGCTCGGTGAGCATGGACGCCACCGACCGCACCGCCGCCACGTCGCCGCTGGCCAACTGCTCGCGACCGCTGCGTCGTTTGGTCAGCAGACCGGCCTTCTCCAACACGGCGACGTGCTTCTGGACCGCGGCGAAGCTCATGTCGTAATTCGCCGCGAGCGCGGAGACCGAGTGCTCCCCGGCCAGCACGCGGCGCAGGATGTCGCGCCGGGTGCGGTCGGCGAGCGCGTGGAACAGTGCGTCCGCACGGTCGTTGCTCTCCTCGGCCACCGGCCAAATATACAACCGATCGGTTGTACGTTGTCAAGCGCGACGCATGCCCCTGCTACGGCAGGTAGAGCCGACGGTAGCGGCGGATCAGGCGCCACTGGACCAGCACCGCGGCGACCGTCAACAGCATCATCACCAGGGTCGCCGCCGCCGCGTAGCCGTAGCGCAGGTACTCGAAACCGGTCTGGTAGACGAACAGCGACAGGTAGGTGGTGGCGTACGGGGGTGGGCCGCCGTCGGTCACCACGAACGCCGGTACGAAGGTGAAGTGCAGACTGGCGATGGCGTCCCGCACCGCCAGCAGGGCCAGCACCGGCGCCATCAGCGGCAGGGTGACCCGGCGGAACACGTCCCAGCCGGTGGCGTCCTCGAGGGCGGCCATCTCGTACACGTCGCGGGGCAACGCCCGCCGGGCGGCCAGCAGCACCACGAAGGTCTCCCCCATGGTGAACAGGCTCATCAGGATGATGCCCGCGCGGGCGCTGGTCGGATCGGTCAGCCACTGCGGCGGGGTCCGCCCCAGGACGGTCAGCCCGTGCTCCCCGCCGATCCGCAGCAGCTGGTTGATCGGGCCGTACAGCGGGTTGAACAACCACAGCCAGAGCAGACCGTAGGCGATCTCGGGCACGGCGGTGGGCAACAGCGCCGCGCTGCGGGCAGTGCCGGTGCCCCGGGCACGGCGGTGCAGCAGCAACGCCAGGCCGAGCGCCAACAGCACCCGCAGCGGTACGGCCACCAGCGCGAACACCACCGAGTTGAGCAACGCGACGCGGAAGATCGGGTCGTCCACCAGGGCGGTGAAGTTGTCCAGGCCGGCCCAGGACGGCGGGCGCAGCAGGTCGTACTCGGTGAACGCCAGGGCCAGGGTGACCAGGGCCGGCAGCAGCACCAACCCGACCAGGCCGACCAGGTACGGCGCCAGCATCAGCGCCAACTGCCGCCGGGACCGGCTGTCCGGTCGGGTCATGGGGCGTACCGGCGGCCGGAGGCGGCGTGGAACAGGTGGGTGTCGGCCCAGCGCACCTCGAGGCGTACCGCCGCGCCCTTGTCGGGGCGGCGGGCGGCCGGCACCCGGGCGACCACCGGCTGCCCGGCGGCGAGGGTGAGGTACGCGTAGGCGTCCTCGCCGATCACCTCGACCCGGTCGACGGTGGCCGGGGTGCCCTCGGCGGCGTCGAGGATGACCGCCTCCGGCCGGAAGCCGATCTCCAGCGGCTCGTCCGGCAGCGCCGGTGCCTCGCCGGTGCGCCGCACCGCGTCGCCGGCGGGCAGCAGGTTCATCGCCGGGGAGCCGACGAACCGGGCGACGAAGGTGCTGGCCGGGGTGCGCCAGATCTCGTCCGGGGTGCCCACCTGCTCGACCCGACCGTCGCGCAGCACCGCGATCCGGTCGGCGAGCACCAGCGCCTCGGTCTGGTCATGGGTGACGTGCACCATGGTCGCGCCGATCCGGTCGTGCAGGGCCCGCAACTCGGTACGCATCTCGGCGCGCAGCGCGAGATCCAGGTTGGACAGCGGCTCGTCGAGCAGGAACACGTCCGGTTCGCGGACCAGCGCCCGGGCCAGGGCGACCCGTTGGCGTTCGCCGCCGGAGAGCTGCCCGGGGCGGCGGTCGAGCAGCCCGGCACAGCCCACCGTCTCGGCCGCCGCCCGGGCCCGCTCCCGCGCCTGGCGGCGCGGGGTGTCCCGCACCTCCAGCCCGAAGGCGATGTTCTCGACCACGCTCAGGTGCGGGAACAGCGCGTACGACTGGAAGACCATCGACACGTTGCGCAGGCCGGGCCGTTGGTCGGTGACGTCGCGGCCGGCGATGCGGACCTGGCCGGCGGTGACCGGCTCCAACCCGGCCACCACCCGCAGCACCGTCGACTTGCCGGCACCGGAGGGGCCGAGCACCACCAGCAGCTCACCCCGCTCGACGGTCAGGTCCACCTCGTGCAGCACCGTGGTGTCGCGGTACGCGGCGCTCACCCCGTCGAGGACGAGCCCGCTCACCCGTTCTCCCCTCGGGCGAACATCGGGCGGCTCTTGGTGTCCAGCTCGCGGATGACGTCGTCGAGCTTGTCGCCGCGGTGCATGGCGTTCTCCAGGATGCCGTAGCTGAGGTCCTCGATCTCCGGCCAGGTGGAGACGGTGGGCAGCGCCCGGACGGTGGGGATGGCGTCGAGGAAGACCTGCGAGTTGCGCGGCGGCTGGTTCGGGTCCAGGAACGCCGGCGACCGGGACACCTCGATGTGCGACGGCACGGTGCGCCCGGTCGCGGCGATGATCCGCTGCCCCTCCTCGGCCATCGCGTACTCCATGAACCGCCAGGCGGCGTCCTTGTTCTTCGATCCCTGGGTCATGCAGTACGCGTCGGAGTGCAGCACCCCGACCGGCTGCCGGTAGATCGGCAGCGGGGCCACGTCCCATTCGAAGCCGGTGATGGTGCGGAAGTTGGTGGTGGCCCGGCGGGAGGTCATCAGCATGCCGAGGCGGCCGTTGAGGAAGCGGGACTCGTCGTCCTCCGCCTCCACCTCCGCGTCGGTCGGCACCACCCCGTACGCCAACCGCAGGTCGACCAGGTTGCGCAGCGCCTCCCGGGCCGCCGGGCTGTCCAACGCCAGCCGGGTGGGCTGGTCGGGGTCGTCGACGATCTCGCCGCCGTTGGACCAGACCAGCGGGGCGAGCCGGATGATCGACGGCTCCACGCCGAGGCCGTGCACGGCGGGCAGCCGGGCGGCGCCCTCCGCTTCGGTGCCCTTGATCACCAGGCCACGGTCGTCGCGGGTCATCAGGGTGGCGGTGCCGACCAGGTCGTTCCAGGTCCAGCCGGCCTTCGGTTCGGGCACCCCGTACTTGGTGAACAGGGTGCGGTTGTAGTAGACGGCGAGGCTGGAGACGTTCTGCGGCAGGCACAGCTGGGCGCCGTCCCACTTGAACGCCTCCATCGCCACCGGGTAGTAGTCGGCCGGGTCGAGCGCCTCGGAGCCGGCGATCCGGTCGTCGAGCGGCTCGACCACGCCCTTGGCGGCAAACTGGCCGTAGAAGCGGTAGTTCATCAGGAACACGTCCGGCGGCGCTCCCCCGGCGACCGAGGTGGCCAGCCGGGCCAGCAGGTCCTTGCGGTCACTGGCCTCGATCAGCTGCACCCGCTCGCCGGGCCGGGCGTCCTGGTACGCGTCGATCAGCGTGCGGTACGCCCCCAGTTCCTCGGGTGCGCCGAACACCAGCAGCTTGACCGGTTTCGAGGCGGACGACCCGGCGCCGGAGCCGCAGCCGGTGACGGCCAGCGCGGCGCACATCGTGAGGGCGAGCAAGGACTTCGGTTTCACTGTGGTCAACCCCTCGGATCAGTCGTCGTGGTGCAGGAAACGCCGCTGGGCCAGGACGAAGACCACCAGCGCGGGCACGGTGGCGATCACCGCCCCGGCCAGGAAGACGGGGAAGTTGGTGGGGTCGAGCAGCGACAGCGACCGCAATGCCAGCGGCAGGGTGAACAGGTCACGGTCGTAGATGTAGATCAGCGGGTCGAGGAAGTTCGACCAGGTGAGCACGAAGGTGAGCGCGGTGATGCCGGCGGTCACCGGGCGGACCAGCGGCAGCGCGACCCGCCACCAGGTGCGCAGCGGCGACAGGTCCGCCACCAGGCAGGCGTCGTACAGGTCGGCCGGCAGGGCACGGAAGGCCAGGTAGTAGACCAGCACGTAGAGCGGCGAGGTGCCCAGCAGGGCCGGGGCGATCAGCGGTACGAGGGTGTCGGTCAACCCGAGGAACCGGAAGATCGCGAAGCGGGGCACCAGCAGCGCGGTCGCCGGCACCATGAGCGCGACCAGAGAGGCCACCACCACCGTGGCGGTGGTGCGCGGGGCGAGGCGGGCCAGCGCGAAGCCGGCCAGCGAGGCGACCAGCACGCTCAGCGGTACCGCGACCACGGCGACCAGCACCGAGTTGAGCGAGGCGCGCAGCAGGCCACCCAGGTCTAAGGCCCGCTGGTAGCCGGTGCCGGAGAGCGGGTCGGGCACCAGCTGCGGCGTCGGCGAGGGCGGCAGGCCGGGCTCGGTGAGCGAGCCGGAGACCAGCAGCAGCAGCGGTGGTACGAAGACCAGGATGACGAAGGCCGCGCCGAGCGTACGCCACAGCCGGGCGGCCCGCTCGGGCAGCGGCGAGGGGCCGACGGCGCGGCCCCTCGCCAGTATCTTGCCGATGATCTGCGTTCCTTACTTCAGGCTGAGCTTCCAGGCGCCGAGACCGTGCGAGGCGGCGTAGAGCACCCGCTCGCCCGGCACGATGGTCAGCCCGGCGACCTCGACGTTCGGCATGCTCCCGGCGGCCTTGGTCCAGGAGGTCCTGCCCTGGGGCAGCAGCAGCACGCCGAAATCGGTGGAGGCGTACAGGTCGCCGGTGACGTCGTCGCGGACCAGGTCGGTGATCGGCTGGTCGCCGAAGTCGTACGACCGGTCGGTCCAGGTCGCCCCGCTGCCGGTGGCCTTCACCTCGAACGCGTGCCCGAGCGTGGTCGGGGTGTTGGAGCCGTAGCCGCTGTAGGAGATCCACGCCCGGGCCGGGTCGGCCGGGTCGATGTGGATGCTGGTGACGAAGCGGTTCGGCGTGGCGGCGGTGTCGATCCGGGTCCAGGTCACCGCGGCGGCCGGCTCGGCGTCGGCGTTACGGGTGACGAAGACCCGGCCGGTGCTGGTGGCCGCCCACGCGGTGGAGGTGTCCGAGTCGACCCGCTGGACCACCGAGACGGCGCCGCCGGCCCGGTCACCCCACGCGGCGCCGGTCAGGTTGTTGGTGCCCAGCGGCTCCCAGTCACCGCACACCGCCTCGTACGTGCCGTTCCAGGAGTTGCAGATCCGGTCGGCCTCGGCCACGGTGCGGTTGCCCAGGCCGAAGGTCTTGGTGCGGTACACCGACAGGCCGGTGCCGGCGAACATGGTGCCGCTGACCTTCGGGTCGCTGATCACCGGGGCGTAGAACAGGTTGCCCGGCTGACCGAAGATCGGGTCGGCGGTCCAGATCCAGCTGCTGATGTCACCGTTGACGAAGCTCACCTCGGGCGAGACGTCGTAGTAGGTGTGGAACCGGAACTCGGGGCGGCCGACGTCCCAGCCGGAGGCGCCGCCGTCGCCGATCATGGTGTTGACCCAGCGCTGGCGCTGGCCCTTGTTCTCCCAGGTGCCGTTGTCCTGGGTGCCGCCCTGCAACAGGTTCACGTCGTGCGGGCTGACCGACAGGCTGATGAACTGCAGGGTGTTCATGCCCTTGTTGACGCCCTCCAGCTTGGAGGGGATCTTGGACAGCATCTGCCGGCAGCGGTCCTTCTGGGCCTGGGTGGTCAGGTTTCGGGCCGGGTTGTCGCACCAGGCCGACCGGTCGACGAACTGGCCGCTGGACCGCATCACGCCGCCGTCGCTGGCCTCGAAGAACTGGTACGGGTTGCGCGGGTTGGTGACCAGCGCATGTTGGTCCGGGTGCAGGCCGTTGGGGTGCAGCTCGTCGGTGCCGTCGTAGGTCATGTCGGTGCCGCTGACCCCGGCGTCGGTGGACAGCACGACACCCCGCTTGTGGGCGATGTTCTCGCCGTACACGTAGCTGCCGCCGGTGTAGACGACGTCCGGGTGCCCCGGCGGGGTGTGCACGAACACGTCGTACCAGCACTGGCCGGTGCACTGGTTGTAGGTGGCGAAGCCCGGGTCGGCCGGGTTGGCGCTGGTCAGGTCGGCGAAGGCCGGGCTGCCGGCGGCCACGTCGTCACTGCGGAACAGCCGCGAGTACGGGTTGCCCACGTTGCCCTCGTAGACGTACATCCGGGTCTTGCCGCCGGGCAGGGCGGTCACGTCGATCGCCGGGCGGGTCGTCGGCAGCGCGGCGTTGAGCGACGTCTTGATCTGCGTCCAGGTCTTGCCGGCGTCCGCCGAGCGCCACACGCCCCGGGCGTACGAGGAGGCGTAGACGATGTTGGCGTTCTTCGGGTCGAGCTTGACCTGCCGTACGCCGCGCGGCGAGCAGTTGGTGGTGTTGTTGTACTCGGCCAGGGTGCCGGTGCACTCGGTGGCGTTGGCCGAGCCGTTGTGCAGGAACGTCCAGCTCTTGCCGCCGTTGGTGGACTTGTACAGCCCCCACTTCGCGGCGTCGGGCACCGGCCGGGTGACGCCGCCGCAGCAGGAACTCGACATGCCGCGCAGCGCCGTGGTGGTGGCCACGTAGAGGGTCTTCGGGTCACCCGGCTTGATGGTGATCTCACCGATGCCCTTGCCGGCGAGGACGTCCTTGCCGAGCGGGCCGGACCAGGTCAGGCCGCCGTTGTTCGACTTGTACAGGCCGACGCCGGCGACACAGCCGGAGGCGCAGGTGTTGGCCTCGCCGGTGCCGACGTAGATGGTCAGGCCGGTCCGGTCGTTCCGGTCGATCGTCACCGCCCCGGCCGCGTTGATGCCCAACGGACCGCCGAGGTAGAACCACTTCGGCTCGGCGGCGAGGATGTTCAGCGTGCCCCAGACGCCGCCGCCGGCCGGGGTGACGTACGCCCGGCAGAGCAGCTGGTTGCAGTCCGGGCTGATGTCGATCGAGGTGACCCGGCCGCCCGCGACGTACTCGTTCGGCACGTAGTTGAAGGCGTTGCGGTACTCCGTGAACGGGTAGAGCGCCTCGTTGGGGCCGACGTTGGTCCACTGCCGGCTGCCCTTGAACCGCTTGTCGGCAGCCGCGTACGCCGCCTTGGAGCGATCCATCTGGGCGATGGTGATCGCGTCGGCCGGGTAGGCGCGCTCCAGGAACTCCTGTTGGGCGGCGCCACCCGGCCCGTCCGGAGCCATGCCACCGTCACCGGGGACGGCCTGGCGCAGCCGCTCCAGGTGCGCGCCGAGCGCGTTGGGCATCTCGCCGTCGCCGACCGCGGCGGCGGCCGGCACCTGGGCGCCGGCGTAATGGATTCCCACGAAACCGGCCGACACCACGAGGGCACCGACCGCCAGTCCGGTGAGTAGATGGCGACGTCTACGCTTCACGAGGGTCCCTCCGGCATGACGGCGTCACCGCAGCGCGGCAACCCTCGGATTGGCGACCGTCACTGGCAGCGTCCACGATGGAATATGTCAGAGGGATTCACCAGAGGCAATAGCGGTGCTGCACGGCCGCCGACCGCACCGTGCGTACCGCACGGCACGCGAAGCCGGTGCCGCCGCGCTCGTCGTCACACTTCATGACGCCGGTGGTCGGACGGTGACCTGGCCGGGCAACAATGACGAGTCGGGGCAGGTCGGGGAGGATGGTCAGCGTGAGGGAGGCAGCCGGATCGTCGGCGACACCGCAGCCGACCGGCGCCGAGCTGCACGACCCCGCGCCGGCGGGCGGCGGGTTGCGGGCGGACTGCGCTCGGTGCTTCGGCCTCTGCTGCGTCGCCCCCGCCTTCGCCGCGTCGGCCGACTTCGCGCTCGACAAGCCCGCCGGGCAGCCGTGCCGCAACCTGCGCCCCGACTTCGGCTGCGGCATCCACGCCGAGCTGCGCGACCGGGGCTTTCCGGGCTGTACCGTCTTCGACTGCTTCGGCGCGGGTCAGCGGGTCGCTCAGGAGACCTTCGGCGGGCGGGACTGGCGTGCCGCGCCGCAGTCCGCCCGGCAGATGTTCGACGTCTTCGCGGTGATGCGACCCCTGCACGAGCTGCTCTGGTATCTGACCGAGGCCCTCGCCCTGCGCCCGCCAGCGGAGCTGCGCGAGGAGTTGTCCGCCGCGCTCGCCGAGACCGACCGGCTGGCCACGGGCAGCCCGCAGACGCTGCTCACGCTCGACGTCGACGCGCACCGCGGCAAGGTCAACGCGCTGCTGTCGCGTACCGGCGACCTGGCCCGTACCCACGGCGGCGCCGCCGGAGCCGACCACCGGGGAGCCGGGTGGGTCGGCCGGGACCTGCGCCGAGCCGACCTGCGCGGGGCGAACCTGCGCGGCGCGCTGCTGATCGCCGCCGACCTGCGCGGCGTCGACCTGGCCCGGGCCGACCTCACCGGCGCCGACCTGCGGGCGGCCGATCTACGCGGCGCGGACCTGTCCGGGTCCCTGTTCCTGCACCAGTCACAGGTCGACGCCGCCCGTGGCGACCGGCACACTCGCCTGCCGGCCCGGCTCACCCACCCGGCCCACTGGTCGACGCTGCCACTCACCCCGCGCCCGCCATCCCGGCGCCGGAACCGGAACCGCTGACGCCGCAGGTGCCGTAGCCATAGGCCCCTACGTTCGCGGCCGGGACTTCGACACCGGCCTAGCGGCGGGCCGGCGCCTTTGCGGCGCGCGCCTCGGTCATCCCCTGGTTCGCCAGGGCGTCGGCCCGCTCGTTCTCCGGGTGCCCGTTGTGCCCCTTCACCCACAGCCAGGTGACCCGATGCTGGGCGCAGGCCGCCTCCAGCCGCTGCCACAGGTCGGCGTTCTTCACCGGCTGCTTTGCAGCGGTCAGCCAACCGTTGCGTTTCCACGACGCCAGCCAACTGGTGATGCCGTTGCGCACGTACGTGCTGTCGGTGTGCAGCTCGACCGTGACCGGGCGGGTCAGGCTCTCCAGCGCCTCGATGGCGGCGGTCAGCTCCATCCGGTTGTTGGTGGTCGGGGTCGCCTCGCCGCCACACAGTTCGCGCTCGTGCGAGCCGTAGCGCAGCACCGCGCCCCAACCACCCGGCCCGGGATTGCCGCTACACGCGCCGTCGGTCCAGATCTCCACCACCCGGCCGGCCGTCTCGTCCACCATGCGGCAAACCTACCGAAGCCTCCCCCGCCAGCTGGCACCCGGCCGGCCGGCGTGCCGCCCGGATCGGCCGGGTGGTGCCGTCGGGTGGTGACAACCCGGCGCCGGGTCAGCGGCCTGGCCGGTCGGTCACTGGCCGGTCGGTCACTGCCCGGTCGGTCACTGGCCGGTCGGTCACTGGCCGGTCGGTCGCTGGCCGGTCGGGGCCGACGACGGGCGGCGGCACCGTCCAGGTCAGGCGGCGGGACGGTGCGAGCCGGTCGCGGAGGCGGCCGGCGGCGTCGGCCACGGTGGCGGTGACCATCGGCAGCAGTCGGGTGGAGCGCATCACGGCCAGGTCCTCGGTCATCGTGGTGGCACCGTCGAGGAAGCGCAGCACCCGTGACGCCGGGTTGCGGTCGAACAGCCGGCCGAAGAACTCCGGGCCGCCGACCAGGTCGCGGTCCAGGGCCCGCAGCGCGACCGCGTCCATCCACCGGTGCCGCCCGGGGTACGCGGGCGCCGGCACCGGCGGCCGTCCGGCGGCGAGCGCCCGGGCGACCTGTTCGGCCTGGCGGTGCATGGCGGCGAAGGTGAAGCCGGTCGACGGGCGGGTGGCGCCGCCGGCGGTGCCGAGGCGTACCACCCGGGGCGAGGGGCGGGCGACGAACGGGCCGTCGGTCATCGGGATGACGCCGTTCTCGACCTCCCGCACGGTGAGCCGGGCCGGGTCCAGGCCGAGCAGGTCCCGGTAGCCGGCCAGCGCGGCGTCGTACGCCGCGCTGGTGAGCAGGTCGGGCGAGAACTCGGTGTACTCGACCAGCGCGTACCGGCTGCTCACCGGCAGCAGGTAACCGAACGACACACCCCCGGGCGGCTGCGGGGTGCGGAAGTCCATCAGGACCGCGCGGGCCGGGTCGAACACCGGCCGGTCCGCTGCCAGCCACCAGCCGCGGAAGTGCTGCAACCAGTTCGTACGCCCCGGGCGACGCGGTGGTCGGGGCCGGGAGTCCAGCACCCAGCCGGCGCGCAACGCCGGCCGGTCACCGCCGGTACCCACCAGCACCCGGTCGCCGTCGTCGTGCAGAGTTTCGGCACCGGCGACGATCCGGGTCACGCCGAGGCGCCGCTCGGCCTCGGCAGCCCGGTCATAGATCGGGCCGGAGCGCAGCATTCCGTACCGCAGGGGGGCGAGGTCCAGGACGCGGTGCGCACCGGGCGTGACCACCTCGACCTGCGGCCAGCTCGCGCTGAGCAGGTCGTCCAGGTCGTTGCCCGGGTGGTCCCAGAACGCCCACGTTCGGTCCTGGCCGCGTCGGTGCACCGGGTCGACGACGGCGATCCGGAGATCGCGTACGCCGTGCCGGGCCAGCGCGGCCAGTACGAGCGACGCGGCACCACCCCCGCCGACCAGGGCGAGGTCGACGTCGACCGGCGCGGAACCCACCCGGTCACGCTGCCACACCCGCAGACCCCGCAGGGCGTCACCCCGTCCTGCCGGCATCAGGTTCTCCGTGCTTCTCCCGAGGTGGCGGGTCGCTTCGGCTGCCGAGGCACACCAAAATGTGAATCTTGGACAGTTGGCGTTACGCGATGACGGGAACTGTCCAAGATTCACACCTTTGGTGGCGCGGTGCTACTGGGAGACCACCGGTGACCTGTCGTTCCTGGCCGCCTCCGGCCTCGAGCTGCTGGTCGGGACGGCCCGGTTCTGGGCCGCGGCG
>NZ_JBFBAO010000079.1:0-21624 GCF_040682255.1 Micromonospora sp. NPDC051296
ACTGGGTGACGTTGGAGGTGGTGGGCCGGCGCAGTGGTCGGACCGTGTCGTTCCCGCTGGTCGCCGTCGATTGCGACGGTGGGCGGAGGGGCCCCTCTCGCCGCGCGGCCCGCAGCACCTGCTGGCCGCCCCGTACGCCGGACGCTCCACTCCGGTCGTGGGCTGGGGTGGTCGCCGAGGACGGGGGTCAGCGGCGCCGGTCAGGGCACGGTCTTCTCGATCGCTGCCCGGCCGAGTTCGTTCAGCTCGCGCCGGGCCCGCTCGATGTTCTCGGGGGTGAGGTCCTGGCCCCGCGCCATCACCAGGTCCTCCGGCTCCCAGGGCTGCTCGGCGCCGGTGCGGATGTTGTCCCCGCCGGCGCCGGTGCCGGTCCCCGTCGCCCCGGTGCCGGCGGCGTACGGGTCGGCGAGGATGTCGTCGGTGGGCCGGCCACGATCGGCCCGCTCGTCCGGTTCGGCGAAGGCCGGAGTGTCCCGGTCGGCCCCGCCCCCGGTCATCAGCTGGGGGACGGCGGTCTCGTCGTCCACCGCCGCGGCCACCTCGGGGCGCTCCTCCAGCGGTCGTTCCCGGTCCCGATCCGTCATCGTTGCCGCCCTCCTGTCCACCGCCGATACCCTGGCCCCCTGCCAGGTACCCGCCTGGCCGGTCGCCATGCCTGGCGGGAGCGGGACAGCGCCGCCGCCAGATCGGGAAGCCGCGTGTGCCGGTACGACGAAGGCGGGCGCCCGGACCGGGCGCCCGCCTTCGTCGACGGTCAGCGACCGAGCACCCGGTCGAGGAAGTCGCGGTACTCGCGTACGGCCACCCGCAGCTGCTCGGTGTCGGTCGAGCCCGCCTCCTGCCAGCCGCCGAGCTTGCTCTTGTGCTCCGTCAGCGCCGCGGACAGGGCCTGCATGGCCTCGTCGACCAGGGACTGCGCCTCACCGGCCGCCGCCCGGGGGTCGTCCACGAAGCGCAGCTGGACATCGCGCCAGCGGTCCCGGAACCGCTGGGCCGTCGGCTCGTCGAACAGGGTCGCCGCCCCGACCGGCACGGCCTCCGCGGCGGCGGGAGCGACGTCGTCGGTGGGCTGCGCGTCCGGGTCGACCATGGTCGGCGTGGCGCTGCCGTACCCCGTCCCGCCGGCCGCCACCACCCCGGTACCGCCAGCGTTGTCGTCCGCGAGGTCGCGGTCGGTCCGATCGAACTCGGCGGTGGGATCCGCGCGCCACCCCTCGCGCGCACCGTCGACCGCGCCGTCGCCCGGCCGGGCGGTGCGTTCCTCGCGGGGGTCGGGCTCGTCTTCCGGGCGCGCGCTGGCCAGCGCGGATGCCGCCACCGCGCCGCCGACGGTGGTGGCGCCGAAGGTGGTCGGTACGGGACCCGGCTGGTGGAAGTCGGTCCGCTCGGCGTCGTCACCCGGGCGGTCCGCGTCGGTCTCCGACCGGTCGCGGTCCGTCGGCTCGTCGAGGTCGTCCGTCACGTCGCGGTTCGTCGGCTCGTCGAGGTCGTCCGTCACGTCGCGGTCGTCGGCGGTGGGCGGCACCGTCACCGGGGCGGACCGGACGGCCTCCGGGGCGTCGTTGTTGAGTTGCTGCTCTTCCTGCCGCATGGTGGTCTCCTCAGCGGTTCGTGGCGTCGTGGGCGGCGTCGGGATGGCGCTGCTCCGGCGTCCGGGCCGCGACCGGCTCTTCGCCGAGCAGATCGGCGAAGAGAGCGCGGTAATGGACGACGGCCTGGCGGAGGTCCTCGGTGCTGGCCTCGCCCCGGGAGTTGCGCAGGTGGATCTCGTGGGCGTCCCGGTAGTGGCTCAACGTGCGAGCGTGCTCGACGGACAGATGGGCGATCTGGTCGGAGAAGTCACCGGTCGGGTATCCGCGTTCGGCGATGAGCCGGGTGACCAGTTCGTCGGCTTGGCCGACGGTCTCGGCGGGGGAGTCGACGAAACGTACCTGGAGTTCCTCCCATGCCTCGGCGTACCGCGCGCGGGAGTCGGGGTCGAGTGGGACCAGTTGGAGTTCGGCGTGCCGGCGTTCCCGGTCCCGCAGTTCCCGCTCGGCCGCGCTGCGGCTGTCCTGCTCGGCGACGACGCGGTCGTACTCGGGGCCGAAGCGCTGCCGGAGCGTCCGGCGGCGGCCAGCCACCAGGACGGCCGCGGCGAGGGCGGCGACCACCAGGATGACGAGGACGGTGACGACTATCTGCGTGGGCGACATGGCTCCTCCTTCGCCTGCAGGTATTCCCTCCGTCCACTGATCGCCAATCCCGTTCCGGAGCACTTTCCTCGCCCGATTTGGCCGCGGCGAGCATCAGGGCTCAATACCGCGCGACCCCGGTGGCAAACCCGAGCCGATCCGAAATCTGCCTCCGGCCGCACTGGTGCGCCTCGTCGGATTCCGGCCGGCGTCGGTCATCCGACCGTTCGTTACTGTGCCGGTAGGCTCGACGGACGGTAGTGCAGGCGGCCCGGATTACGTATCCTGCCCAAGGCGCCCGAGCCGGCGTCCCGGCGGGGCAACCGGGGTGCGCCCCGGCGACGGCGCTGCCCGGCCGCGCCGGGGAGCCCTTCCAGCCACCCTTCCGGGCGAGGTCCGATTGAACACCCGCGACTGGCCGATCCGCTCCAAGCTGACCGCGTTGGTCGTCGTGCCGGTGACCGCGCTACTGGCACTGTGGATATTCGCGACCACCCTCACCTTCGGACCGGCGCTCGACCTGCTCGCCGCCCGGACCCTCCTCTACGACCTGGGCAGACCGGGCGAGACGGTGGTGGCCGAGCTACAGCGGGAGCGGCGGCTCTCGGTGGTGCACCTCGCCTCGCCCCGGTCGGCGTGCGACCAACCGTCGGCCGACTGTGTGCTGCCGGCGCTGGTCGAGCAGCGGGCCCGGACCGACTCGGCGGTGATCGAGCTGCGCCGCCGTATCGCGGGGGACAAGCTGCGCGACGCCGCCGGGGACCTGCTCGATGCCCGGCTGGACCGCCTGGTCAGCGAGCTGGACGCGTTGCCGGCCGGGCGCGGCTTCATCGACCGCCGGGACCTCGACCGGGCCGGTGCGATCGGCCTCTACAGCGGCATGATCTCTGCCGCCTTCCAGACCTTCGCCGCCATGGCGAACCTGCCGGATCATGATCTCAACCGGGAGGCACTGGCCCTGACGGACCTCGGTCGCTCCCGGGAGCTGCTGGGGCAGACCGACGCGCTACTGGCCGGTGCGCTGACCGGCGGGGGGTTCGCCGAGGGAGAGCACGCACTGCTCGTACAGGCCGTTGGCAACCAGCGGTTCCTGGCCGACGCCGCGGTGGCCGAACTGCCCGAGCCGGACCGAGCCGAGTACCAGCGGTTGACCGAGCAGGAGGCGTTCGGTCGGCTGCGGGCGATGCAGGACGAACTGGTCGCTGCCGCCCCTTCGGCCCGGCTCACGGTCGACCCGCAGGCGTGGCAGGACAGCTACCACACGGTGCAGCAGTCGCTGCGGGACTTCGAGCTGACCCAGGCCGACGGTCTGGCCGACCGGTCGGTGCCGATGGCGGTACGCACCCTGGCCCGGCTGGCCGGCGCCGGGTTGCTCGGGCTGATCGCCGTCGTGCTCTCCCTGGTGGTGGCGGTCCGGGTCGGCCGGTCCCTCGCGCGGCGGCTCACTCTGGTGCACAGCACGCTGAAGCAGGCCGAACAGCGGCTGCCGGAGGTGGTGGACCAGTTGCGCCGGGGCGAGCAGGTGGACATCGCCCGGGAGACGCCGGTGGCCGACCGGGGCGCCGACGAGATCGGCCAGGTCGCGCAGGCGTTCACCGAGGTGCAGAAGGTCGCCATCCGGGCCGCTATGGTCGAGGTCAGCCTGCGCCGTGGCCTCAACGAGGTCTTCCTGAACATCGCGCGGCGCAGCCAGGGTCTGGTGCACCGGCAGCTCGCCCTGCTCGACGGGTTGGAACGCGACGCGGAGGACCCGGACCACCTCGCCGAGCTGTTCCGGGTCGACCACCTCGCCACCCGGCTGCGCCGGCACGCGGAGGACCTGGTCATCCTCGCCGGTGCCGCCCCGGGGCGCGGCTGGCGCAACCCGGTCGCCATGGTGGACCTGATTCGGGGGGCGATCTCCGAGGTCGAGGCGTACGACCGGATCGAGATCACCACCGTGCAGCCCGCCGGTACGGTCGGTCGGGTGGTGGGCGACGTCATCCACCTGCTCGCCGAGCTGATGGAGAACGCCACCGCGTTCTCGCCGCCGGAGTCGCGGGTGGAGGTCTCGGGCGAGCACGTCGCGCACGGGTACGCGCTGTCGGTCTCCGATCAGGGTCTCGGCATGAGCGAGGCCGCCCTCGAGGAGGCCAACCGCAAGCTGAGTAGGTCCCCGGAGTTCGACCCGGCCGAGACGGCCCGACTCGGACTGTTCGTGGTGGCGCGGCTGGCCGGCCGGCACGGCGTACAGGTGCGGCTGCGGCCGTCGGAGGGGACCGGCCTGACCGCAGTGGTGCTGATCCCCACCGAGCTGATCACCGCTGAGCCCTCGCCGCTGCCCGAGCCGGACGCGCCGGTGGCCGACGACCAGGCCGCCAGTCCGGAGCAACGGCGGCTGGCCCGGGCGACGCGATTGACCACTGTCCCCCGGCCGCGTTCCCGATCGGCGAAGCGTGCGGAACCGACCCCGTCCGACGGGGCCGGGACACCTCAGACCGGCGAGCCGGTTCCTGCCATGCGCCAGGGCGGTCCGGCCCGTGGCTCGACGGTCGGCCCGGCCGAGGAGGCCGACGGCCTGCCCCGCCGGATCCGCCGGCGCGGCCCGGTCGCTGCGGCCGGAGCATCCGCCGCCGGGTCGCCGGCCGGTGCAGGTCCGGCGGGGCGGGCGGTACCGACCGCGGCTGATCGCGATCGAGGCGCGGTGGACTCGCCGACGGTCCGGCTGCCGGCGGTGATCGCCCGGTCCCGGCAGGCAGCGGCGCTCGACGGTCCGACCGTCCGGCAGCCGGTGGTGGTACCCCGTGGGCCGGTCGAGCCGCTCGGCGATCCGTCACCGCGCAGCCCGGAGGAGGCCCGCCGGGTCATGTCGGCGCTACAGGCCGGCACCGCGCGAGGCCGGTTGGCCGCCGTCGCCCGCGCGGACGCCGCCTCCCGGCCCGGGCCGGTGCCGGCGGGTACCGCTGGGCGGAGCAGCGACGGCGCGTCGGCCGCCGACCCGGCCCTCGTGGACGCTGCCGGCCGAACCGCGTCCGCCCCCGCCGGTCAGGGCGGGACCGCCGGTCAGGGCGGGACGGCTGACCAGGGCCGGGCCGCCGATCCGGCCGGGCCGGTGACTGTGAAATCCCCGACCGCGACTGAGAGGGACGCCTGATGCAATCGACGAGGCAGAGCGCCGATCTCGACTGGTTGCTCGACGATCTGGTGGAGCGGGTGCCGACCGCCCGGCGGGCCGTGGTGCTCTCGGCGGACGGGCTCCTGCTGGGCTCCTCCGCCGGGATGGACCGGGCCGACGCCGAGCACCTCTGCGCCCTGGCGTCCGGCCTGTCCAGCCTGGCCCGGGGCGCCAGCCGGCACCTCACCGGCGGGCCGGTCCGGCAGACCGTGGTGGAGATGGAGTCCGCGTACCTTTTCGTGACCGCGGCGGGGCACGGCGCGTGCCTGGCGGTGGCCAGCGACGCGGACGCGGACATCGGCCTGGTGGCGTACGAGATGGCGATGCTGGTGACCCGGGTGGGCGAGAATCTCGGGGTGCCGACCCGGGCGTCGGTGGGTGCCGCCGATGCGGACTGACTTACCCGGGCACGAGCATGAGTGGCTCGACGGCGAGGCCGGGCCGGTGGTGCGGCCGTACACCCTGACCGGTGGCCGGGTCCGGCCCAGCGTGGACGGGTTCGACCTGGTGGCGTACGTGCTGGCCACGCCGGACCCGGACCTTGCCGCCTACCCGGAACTGCACCCGGAGCACCGGCTGCTGGTGGAACTGGCCGGCCAGGGAACCCCGGTCGTGGAACTCGCCGCCGACCTGGATCTCGCCGTCGGCGTGGTCCGGGTACTACTTGGTGATCTGCTGTCCCGGGGACTGGTCGCCGTACACCAGCCGCCGCGTGCCACGTACCTGCCCGACAACGACATCCTCAAGGCGGTGGTGCATGGACTCCGTGCGTTATGACGGCGAGCGGCGGGGCCACCGGGTCCCGATCGCGCTGAAGATCCTCATCGCCGGCGGCTTCGGCGCCGGCAAGACGACGCTGGTGAGCGCGTTGAGTGAGGTCCGGCCGTTACAGACCGAGGAGATCCTGACCGGGGCCGGCGTCGACACCGACGACGTCTCCGGCGTGGAGACCAAGTCGACCACCACGGTGGCGATGGACTTCGGGCGGATCACCATCAACGACGACCTGCAGCTGTACCTGTTCGGCACGCCGGGACAGGACCGGTTCTGGTTCCTCTGGGACGAGTTGGCCTTCGGGGCGCTCGGCGCGGTGGTGCTCGCCGACACCCGCCGGCTGGCCGACTGCTTCCCGTCGATCGACTACTTCGAGCAGCGGGGCATCCCGTTCGTGGTCGGGGTCAACTGCTTCGACGGTTCCCGGCGGTTCAGTCTGGAGGCCGTACGACGGGCCCTGGATCTCGACCCCGACGTGCCGATGGTGCTCTGCGACGCCCGCGACCGGCAGTCCGGTAAGACGGTGCTGATCTCCCTGGTGGAGCACGTCGCCCGGCAGCGGGGTGAGCCGGTGCCGGCGGCCTGACCGCCGTCGGGCCGGTGGCGCGCGCTGCGGCGCGTCGAGGATTGGAGGTCTAACCCGACGTTGTCGGGGGAAGGCTTCCGGTGGGATCGGCGGAGTGGTCGGCGGAGGGCGGAACCCGGTGGCAGGTCGAGAGCAGGTCGTTCACATCGGCGGGTACACCGCGCACAGTGGCGGGCGCGGCACCGGGATCGTCGCCGCCCGGCGCGATCCGGAGAGCGGCGCGCTGACCGCGCTGGGCACGGTCGCGGTCACCGCGTCGCCGTCCTTCCTCGCCCGTCATCCGACCCGGCCCGTGCTGTACGCGGTCAACGAACTGCCCACCGGTGAGATCAGCGCGTTGGGGGTGGACGCCGACGGCGGCCTGGCCGCGATCGGCTCGTGGCCGACCGGCGGCGCGGAGCCGTGCCACCTGGCGGTCGCACCGGACGGCACCCATCTGTTCGTCGCGAACTACGGCAGCGGCAGCGTGGCGGTCTTCCCGCTCGACCCGGACGGGACGCCGGGCGAGCGCACCGACCTGGTGACACACCAGGGGCACGGGGTCGACCCGGAGCGTCAGGAGCGGGCGCACGCGCACATGGTCTCGCCGGGGACCGGGCGGCAACCGCTGCTCGCCGTCGACCTCGGCACCGACTCGATCTACCGGTACGACCTCGACGGCGCGTCCGGACGGCTGGTGCCCCGGGCACCGCGGGTGCGTACGGCGTCGGGAGCCGGTCCCCGGCACCTGGCCCGGCACCCGGACGGGCGGCGCTGCTACGTCTCCGGCGAATTGGACGGCTCCGTCCTGGTGTACGACCTGACCGACGACGGCGCCCTGCACCAGCAGGGGCGGGTCGACGCCAGCGGCCGGGCCGGGCACGTCCAGCCGTCGGAGATCGCCGTCGGCGCGGACGGGCGCTTCCTCTACGTCTCGAACCGGGGGGTAGGCACGGTGGCCGTCTTCGCACTCGGTGCTGGGCCGCCGGAGCTGGTCGACGAGGTGGACACCGGTGGCGAGTGGCCCCGGCACTTCGTGCTGGTCGGGGCGCACCTCTACGTCGCCGACGAACGGGCGGACATGGTGCGGACCTTCCGGGTCGACCGGAAGAACGGCGTGCCGGTGGCGGTCGGGGAGCCGCTGCCGGTTGCCAGCCCCACCTGCGTTCTGCCCTGATCGTGGGCGTTGGACATTGATGCATCCACATTGCGCCGTTGACTCATCACTCAACGTTACTAAATGGCGGTAAACTGTTTCTCCTCTGTAACTTTCGACCGAACGGCCATGGCAGTCCATCGGTCGGGTACGCAAGATGGTCTGCGTGTCAGCAGGCCGCCATCGCATGCGTTCAGGTTTTCACGGCGCCGCCGCAGCAGCGGCGGTCGGCGTACTCATCGTCACGGCTGGTGGGTGGGTGGGCTACCGCCAGCTCGCCGGCCAGGACTGCTCGGGCAAGATCGAGTTGTCGGTCGCGGTAGCGACCGAGCTCGCCCCGGCGGTCGACGAGGCGGCCACCGAGTGGGAGGCGAAAGGCGCGGCGGTCGACGGGACCTGCATCGACGTGACGGTCGCGGCCTCCGACGCGGTCGAGGTGGCCGCGGTGGTGGCGGCCAAGCACGGTGCCAGCCTGGCCGGGGTTGGTCAGGCGAGCGGCACCGCGGTCAGCCCGGACGTCTGGATCCCGGACTCCTCGACCTGGTTGCTGCGGCTCCAGACCGGTGGTGCGGCGGCCTTCGATCCGGGTAACGGTGCCTCCATCGCGAGCAGCCCGGTCGTCGTCGCCATGCCCGAGCCGATCGCCACCCGGTTGGGCTGGCCGCAGAAGGAACTCGGCTGGACCCAGCTGCTGGCCCGGGTCAACAGCGACCGGCCGCTGAAGACGGGCATCGTCGAGCCGACCCGGGACGCCGCCGGCCTGTCCGGTCTGCTGTCGCTGATGACCGCCGCCGCGGCGTCCGGCGGCGCCACCGCCGAGCAGGACCGCATCGGCGCGCTGCGCGCCCTGGCCTCGGGCGCCTCGGCGCTGCGCCAGGATCTGCTCGCCAAGTTCCCGACCGCCTCGGACAACACCACCCTGGCCAGCGCGCTCGGCGCGGCGGCACTGTCCGAAGAGGACGTCATCCAGTACAACGCCAAGAAGCCGCCGGTGCCGCTGGCGGCGCTCTATCTGAAGCCGGCGCCGTTGCCCCTGGACTACCCGTACGCGGTGCTGCCCGGCATCGAGCCGACCAAGGCGGCCGCCGCGCGGGTGCTGTTCGAGGTGCTCACCACCCCGTCGTTCAAGGACAAGCTGGCCACCCAGGCGCTGCGGGGGCCGGACGGCAACTGGGGCAACGGCTTCAACCCGCCGCAGGGCGCGCCGAGCCCGGCCAGCGGTGACGCCTCCGCCGCGCCCCCCGCGAAGGGCGGCATCGCCGCGGGTGGGCTGGCCCCGGACGCGGTGGAACGAGCCGTCTCCAGTTGGTCCATCGCCACCCTCTCCGGCCGGATGCTCGCCATCATCGACGTTTCCGGATCGATGAAGAAGCCCGTCCCGACCGCCGACGGGGCGACCCGGCAGCAGGTCACCGCGGAGGCGGCTCGGCGCGGCCTGAACCTGTTCGACGACTCGTGGTCGATCGGTCTGTGGGAGTTCTCGACCAACCTGGTGGGCTCGCGGGACTACCGCGAGGTGGTGCCCATCGGTCCGCTGTCCCGGCAGCGCGGTGCCCTGTTGCGCGGCCTGGACTCGATCAGCTCGACGAGTGGCGACACCGGCCTGTACGACACGTTGCTGGCCGCCTACAGGGATGTCCAGCAGAACTGGGAGCCGGGCAAGGTCAACTCGATCGTGCTCTTCACCGACGGCAAGAACGAGGACGCCAACGGCATCTCGCAGAAGGATCTGCTCGCCGAGCTGAAGAAGCTCCGGGACCCGGACCAGCCGGTCCAGGTGATCATCATCGGCATCGGCAACGAGGTCAGCAAGTCGGAGCTGGAATCCATCGCGACGGGCGCCGGGGGCAATGCCTTCATCGCCGAGGACCCGACCGGCATCGGCGACATCTTCCTCCGGGCGATCGCCCTGCGCAAGGCGCCCGCCTGAGCCGTCGAACAGGAACGGGGGCCTGTGATGCCGGTGAAACCGGTGCCACAGGCCCTTTCTGGTCGTACTCTGCCTTCTGAAGTGACGGCAATACGTCCAAAGTAATCGGCCGCCATAGTTGTCAGGGCAGGATGTCGTCGTGCACCCGGCAGCTCCCGGCCTCCATCCAGGCCGGGCCCGGGCCGTCGGCGAGCCAAGTGGGAGGGCTGGTGACCTCGGCGACGCTGTTGACCCCCGCCAGATCGTCATCGCGACCGGACGACGCCTCGTCGACCGGGTCGCTGCGCACCGACCAGCGGAGCTACATCCGAGCCCTGGTCGTGCTCGACGCCACCGTGCTGACCCTGGCGGTGCTCGTCGGGTACGCGGCCCGCTTCGGCGAGGCCGCGCCAAGCGGCACGCATGTGCCGTACGTCCTGGTCGCCCCGGGGCTCGTGCTGGCCT
Organism: Micromonospora sp. NPDC051296; assembly: GCF_040682255.1. Classification (NCBI taxonomy): domain Bacteria; kingdom Bacillati; phylum Actinomycetota; class Actinomycetes; order Micromonosporales; family Micromonosporaceae; genus Micromonospora; species Micromonospora sp. NPDC051296. The sequence continues at coordinate 10,198 of NZ_JBFBAO010000079.1, forward strand.
GGCTGATCTCGCTGAAGGTCCTGCGCTGCTACGACGACCGGGTGATCGGCTACGGCGCGGACGAGTACCGGCGGGTCAGCATGGCCGGCCTGCGACTGGCCGGGGCCACCGCGATCGCCGGCTACGTCGCCGACGTCGGTGTCTCCCGCGGTTTCCTGGCGATCTCGTTCGCCGTCGGCACGGTCGGTCTCGAGGTGGCCCGGTTCGCCGCGCGCAAGCGCCTGCACCGGGCCCGGTCGCGGGGCGCGGGTTGGTCGCGGCGGGTGCTGGTGGTCGGCGACACCGCGCATGTGCTGGAGCTGGTGCACACCCTGCGCCGCGAACCCTACGCGGGCTATCAGGTGGTGGGCGCGTGCATCCCGGACGCCCTGCTGGCCCCGGTGGCGCAGCGGCTCGACGACGTGCCGGTGGTCGGCTCGTTCCGTGGCATCCCGGAGGCCGCCGCCGCGATCGGCGCGGACACGGTCGCCGTCACCGCCTGCGGGGAACTCACCGCCACCCGGCTGCGGCGGCTCGGTTGGCAGCTGGAGGGCACCGGCATCGACCTGGTGCTGGCCCCGGCGCTGACCGACGTCGCGGGTCCCCGCATCCACACCCGTCCGGTCGCCGGCCTGCCGCTGATCCACGTCGAGGCACCGGAGTTCCGCGGCGTGCGCAAGCTGGTCAAGGGCTTCGTCGACCGGTCGGTGTCGCTGGTGGCACTGGCCCTGCTGCTGCCGTTGCTGGCGGTCATCGCGCTGGCCGTCAAGCTGGACAGCCGCGGCCCGGTGCTGTTCCGCCAGACCCGGGTCGGGCAGGGCGGCCGGGAGTTCGGGGTCTTCAAGTTCCGCACCATGGTGCTCAACGCGGACGTGCTGCTGGCGGAGCTGGCCGCCCGCAACGAGACCGACGGCCTGATGTTCAAGATGCGTCACGACCCGCGGGTGACCCGCGTCGGCCGGCTGCTGCGCAAGTGGTCGCTGGACGAGCTTCCGCAACTGGTCAACGTGCTGCTGGGGCAGATGAGCCTGGTCGGTCCACGACCACCGCTGCCCTCGGAGGTCGCCCGCTACGACGGCGACGTGGCCCGCCGGCTACTGGTCAAACCCGGGATCACCGGGCTCTGGCAGGTCAGCGGCCGGTCGGACCTGAGCTGGGAGGACGGCATCCGGCTGGACCTCTACTACGTGGAGAACTGGTCGCTGACGGCCGACCTGACGATCCTGTGGAAGACCCTCGGTGCGGTGGTCAACAGTCGGGGCGCGTACTGAATCCGCCGCCTCACGGCTGCGGGCCGAGCCAGTCCAGGCAGACCACCACGGCGTCGTCGGTCAGGTCGCTGGCGACGAACGCCCGCAGGTCGCCGAGGAGGGAGCGGACGGCGTCCAGCGGGGACATCGGCCCGGTACGGCGCAGCATCCGGTCCAGCGCGCTCGCGCCGTACCGCACGTTCTGCCCGGTCGCCTCGACCACCCCGTCGCTGAGCATGAACAGCCGGTCGCCGCGCTGAAGCTGGAGGTGCTGCTCGCGATAGAGCGTCCCGTCGAACATGCCGAGTGGGAACTGCTCCTCCAGCGGCTGCACGCTGACCTCGCCGTCGCGCAGCAGGACCAGCCGGGGTGAGCCCGCGTCAACGGCGGTGAGCAGCCCGCTGCGCAGGTCGATCTCGAGCAGCAGGGTGGCGAGGTACTGCTCACCCCGATGCAGGGCGTAGATCGCCTGGTCGGCCAGCGCGGCCTGGTCGGCCAGCGAGATGCCGGCCCGGCGGGCGTTGCGCAGCGCGCAGGTGGCGAGGGTGGTGAGCATCGACGCGGCGACGCCCTCGCCCATGCCGTTGATCGTGGCGGTCCAGACCCGCTCGCCGTCGTCGGACCAGTCGAAGCTGTCGCCGCGCACCGCGTACGCCGGTTCCAGTTGGCCGGCCAGGCTGAAGGAGGGGCGGGTCCGGCTACGCCCGGGCAGCAGTTCCCACTGCACCTCGGCGGCGAGGGTGAGCCGCCGGCTGCGCCGGGCGGTGCGGTACACGTCGGTGCCGGGGTCGACCGCGGTCAGCTCGTGGGCCAGCGCGGTGGCGACCTCGGCCAGCCCGGCCAGCAGGCCCTGGTCGGCGACCGGCGAGACCCGGAGCACCCCGCGCCGTTCGCCGCGCATGCTGACCGGCAGGTATCCGGTGCCGTCGGCGTACACCGGGGTCTGGTGATCGAAGCAGCGCCAGGCGGGGTGCCCAGGCGTCGTCACCTCCTCCCCGTCGGTGAGCGGGAGCAGCGCTGCCAACCGGTAGTCCACCTGGAGAAGTTCGGTGTCGGTGATGCCGTACTCCTGGTCGAGCAGCCCGGCGATCCGCCGCACGAGTAGGTCCGCGGGGGCGTCGGTGAGAGCGGCGCGGGCCTGGTCGACCGGTTCGCTCATGCTCTCTCCTTGATCACAAGCCCATCCGCCGACAGAATCGGAGTACGCTCAGGCCCACCATGGCGGAACTGCATGGTCCACCGGGACCCGAGATGAGTATGGCTGCCGAGCTGGATTCCGCGGCAGGCGCCCTGCTGACCGTCTGGGACGGTGCGCGGGAGCGAACGGCCAACCGGATCTCCACCGCCCAGCTTCGCGCCGTCATGCTCGTCGAACGGCAGGACGGGATCAACCTGCGCCGGCTGGCCGCCGGGCTGGACATGCTGCTCTCCTCGGCCAGCCGGCTCTGCGACCGGCTGGTCGCCGCCGGGATGCTGGAGCGGGAGCCGGGGCGGGCGGACCGGCGGGAGATCTCGCTGCATTTGACCGCCGAGGCCCGCCGACTCCTCGCCGAACTGCGCGAGGACCGCCGCCAGCACCTGGCGGCGATCCTGGCCGACATGACCCCGGACGGGCGTCAGGCGCTGCTGCGCGGGCTGCGGGAGTTCGACGAGGCGGCCCGCGCGCGGGTCGTCCGGGCCGTGTCGCCGCTGGTGCCGCAGCCGGAGCAGCCCCACGCGGAGCAACTACCGGAGGGCCGCAACGGTATGGACCGCGGCACCGACCCGCCGCGTGGCTGGCCGGCGGGGGAGGCTTCCGTCTGCCGGACGGCCTAGCTAGCTAGAGGCGGGCCAGCCAGCCGGCTGGGCGCGCGATGATCCGGCGTACCACCGAACCGGCCGCACCCACGGCGGCGGCCGTGGCACCGAGAGCGGCCGGGCGGACGGTCACCGGTGACCAGGCCGCCGTGAGCACCCGGCGCTCGATCTCGGCGAGCATCGGCGGCCGGAGCCAGGGGAAGAGCGGGGCGTAGCCACCGCCGAGCACCACGGTGTCGAGGTCCAGCAGGTTGACCACGCTGGCCACGGTGACCCCGATCGCCGTCCCGGCCTCGTGCAGGGCGTGCAGCACGGCGGGATCGCCGGCCTCGGCGAGCTCGGCCAGCCGGGTCGGCGCGGTGTCGGCCGGCAGCTCGGCCCCGACCAGGCCGGCCGCCGAGAGGATCGCCTCCTGCCCGGCGTAGCGCTCCAGGCAGCCGCGGCCGCCGCACCGGCAGGGCGGTCCGTCCGGGCGGACCGGGATGTGGCCGATCTCGCCGCTCCAGCCGCGGGTGCCCCGGAACAGGGCCCCGTCGAGCACGATCCCGGCGCCGATGCCGACCTCACCGGAGATGTGCAGAAAGCTGCCCGGCCCGCCGCCGGCGTGCAACTCGCCGAGGGCGGCGAGGTTGGCCTCGTTGTCCACCACCAGTGCCGGCACGCCGTCGACGGTCTCGGTCAGCGGCGGATGGCCGGCCAGCAGCTCCGGCACCGGCACGTCGCGCCAGCCCAGGTTCGGCGCGAGGCGGACCTGGCCGGCGTCGTCCACCAGCCCGGGCACCCCGAGCGCGGCACCGGCCAGGGTGAGGCCCTGCGCCTCGGCGTCGGCGCGGGCGCGGGCGGCGAGCCGGGCCAGCCGGCCGAGCGCGTCGCCCGGGGCGACCGGCCGCAGGTCGGCCCGGTGCACCGTGTGGTGCCGGACCTCGCCGGCGAGATCGACCACGCAGGCGGCCAGGTAGTCGACGTTGATCTCCAGACCGAGCCCGGCCGGACCGTCTCCGGCGAGCACCAGGCCGCGGGCCGGCCGGCCGGCACCGGCGCGGGGTGTCGGCGCTGCCTCGGTGACCAGCCGGCCGGCGACGAGGTCCTCCACCACGGCCGAGACGGTGGCCCGGGTCAGCCCGGTCTCGGCGGCCAGCGCGGCCCGGGACGGCGGGCGGTCCGCCGCGGCGATCCGGCCGAGTACGAGGGCGAGGTTCAGCTCGCGCAGGCTGCCCTGCCGCGCGGCGCCGGCCGGAGCTGCGGTTTGGTTCACCTCTTGACACTGCCACACCGCGGTCATTTAATTCAACCACTGAACAAATAGCGGCGACACCACCGGAGGTCTGCCATGGCATCCCGTCCCACCCCCGCCGACAAGTTCTCCTTCGGGCTCTGGACGGTCGGCTGGCAGGGCCGAGACCCGTTCGGCCACGCCACCCGCGCGCCGCTGGACCCGGTGGAGTCGGTGCACCGGCTCGCCGAGCTGGGCGCGTACGGCGTCACCTTCCACGACGACGACCTCATCCCGTTCGGCGCGGACGCCGCCACCCGCGACGCCCAGATCGCCCGGTTCCGCAAGGCGCTCGACGAGACCGGTCTGGTGGTACCGATGGTCACCACCGACCTCTTCCAGCACCCCGTCTTCAAGGACGGCGGCTTCACCAGCAACGACCGCGAGGTGCGGCGGTTCGCGCTGCGCAAGGTGCTGCGCAACGTCGACCTCGCCGCCGAGCTGGGCGCCCGCACCTTCGTCATGTGGGGCGGCCGGGAGGGCGGCGAGTACGACGTGGCCAAGGACGTCCAGGCCGCACTGGATCGCTACCGCGAGGCCGTCGATGTGCTCTGCCAGTACGTCATCGACCGCGGCTACGACCTGCGCTTCGCCCTGGAACCGAAGCCCAACGAGCCGCGCGGCGACATCCTGCTGCCCACCGTCGGGCACGCCCTGGGGTTCATCTCCACCCTCGCCCACCCCGACCGGGTCGGGCTGAACCCGGAGGTCGGCCACGAGCAGATGGCGGGGCTGAACTTCGCCCACGGCATCGCCCAGGCGCTCTGGCAGGGCAAGCTGTTCCACATCGACCTCAACGGCCAGCGCGGCGTCAAGTACGACCAGGATCTGGTCTTCGGCCACGGCGACCTGCTCAACGCGTTCGCCCTGGTCGACCTGCTGGAGCACGGTGGCCCGAACGGCGGCCCGGGTTACGACGGCCCGCGCCATTTCGACTACAAGCCCTCCCGCACCGAGGACGTCGACGGGGTCTGGGCCTCGGCGGCGGCGAACATGCGCACGTACCTGCTGCTCAAGGAGCGGGTCGCGGCGTTCCGGGCCGACCCGGAGGTGGCCGAGGCGCTGGCCGCGAGCAAGGTCACCGAGCTGGGCGTGCCGACCCTGGGCGACGGTGAGGGCTACGCCGGGCTGCTCGCCGACACCGCCGCGTTCGAGGAGTTCGACGCCGATGCGGTCGCCGCCCGGGGCTTCGGCTTCATCCGGCTGAACCAGCTGGCCGTCGAGCACGTGCTCGGCGCACGCTGAGGCGGTCGGCATGCCGCTCGTCGCCGGGGTGGACTCCTCCACCCAGTCCTGCAAGGTGGTCGTCCGGGACGCGGAGACCGGCGTCCTGGTCCGGCAGGGCCGGGCGCCGCACCCGGACGGCACCGAGGTCGACCCCGCGGCCTGGTGGTCCGCCCTGGTGGCGGCGGTCGACGCCGCGGGCGGGCTGGCCGACGTCGCCGCGGTCTCCGTCGCCGGCCAGCAGCACGGCATGGTCTGCCTGGACGAGGCGGGGGACGTGGTCCGGCCGGCGCTGCTGTGGAACGACACCCGGTCCGCCGAGGCCGCGACCGAGCTGGTCGAGGAGGCCGGGGGCGGGCCGGCCGGGCGCCGGTTCTGGGCCGACGCGGTGGGCCTCGTGCCGGTGGCCAGCTTCACCGTGACGAAGCTGCGCTGGCTGGCCCGGCACGAGCCGGCGAACGCCGACCGGGTGGCCGCGGTCTGCCTGCCGCACGACTGGCTGACCTGGCGGCTGGCCGGCGCGCCCGGCCTGGCGGCGCTGCATACCGACCGCAGCGACGCCAGCGGCACCGGCTACTGGTCCCCGGCCACCGGCGAGTACCGCCTCGACCTGCTGGAGCGGGCGCTCGGCCGGGTGGTGCGGGTGCCGACGGTGCTCGGCGCCGCCGAGGCCGCCGGACAGCTGTCCGGCGCTGCGCCGTTCGGGTCGGGCGGTGGGCCGCTCCGGTCGGGCGGGTCGGCCGGCGTACCGCTCGGGCCGGGCGCCGGGGACAATGCCGCCGCCGGGCTCGGCGTGGGCGCCGGCCCCGGCGACGTGGTGGTCTCGATCGGCACCTCCGGCACCGTGTTCAGCGTCGCCGACGCGCCGGCCGCCGACTCGACCGGCATCGTCGCCGGCTTCGCGGACGCCACCGGCCGGTTCCTGCCGCTGGTCTGCACGCTCAACGCGGCCCGGGTGCTGGACGCGGCGGCCGCGATGCTGCGGGTGGGGCTGGACGAGTTGGCCGAGCTGGCGCTGACCGCGCCGGCCGGCGCGGACGGGCTGGTCATGGTTCCCTACCTGGAAGGCGAGCGCACCCCGAACCGTCCGCACGCCACGGGCGCGGTGCACGGGCTGACGCTGCGTACCTCGACCCCGGCGCACCTGGCCCGGGCGGCCGTGGAGGGGATGCTCTGCGCGCTCGCCGACGGGCTCGACGCGCTGGCCGCCCAGGGCGCGGCCGTACGGCGGGTCATCCTGGTCGGCGGCGGCGCCCGCTCCCTGGCCGTACGCCGGATCGCGGCGCAGGTCTTCGGCTGCCCGGTGGTCGTCCCGCCGCCCGGCGAGTACGTCGCCGACGGTGCCGCCCGCCAGGCCGCCTGGCTGGCGCTGGGCGGCTCCGCACCGCCGTCGTGGTCGCCGTCCGGCACCGAGGAGTACGCCGCCGAACCGGTCCCCGCCATCCGGGAGCGCTACGCGCAGGCCCGGGAACGCCACCTGGACCGTTGATGCCCCGGTGATCGGTCCGTTATCTGGTCCTGGTTGGCTGCCGACATGACCTTGAGCAGGCGCCGGCCCGCGCGGGTGTGGGGTGGGGGCGGGACGCACCGGTTCTACAGCGTCGTGGTCTTCGTGCTGCTCGCCTCGCTGGACAACGTGGCGATCGGTCTGGTGCCCCCGCTGTACGGCGCGATCGCGGATTCCTTCGAGGTGTCACGACGCCTGCTCGGCCTGGTCACCGCGGCCAGCTTCCTGGTCAGCGCGGTGGCGGCGGTCGGCTGGGCATACTTCGGCGACCGCACCAACCGCAAGCCGCTGCTCATGATCGGCACGCTGATCTGGGCGGCCGGGACGGGCGGCAGCGGGCTGGCCGCCAACTATCCCACGTTCCTGGTCGCGCAGTTGGTCGCCGCGGTGGGGCTCGGCGCGGTCGGGTCGGTCGGCTTCTCGGTCGTCACCGACCTGATCTCGCCCCGTCGGCGGGGCCTGGTGATGAGCTTCTGGGGGCTGTCCCAGGGCATCGGCACGCTGGCCGGCACGCTGGTCGGCGGGCTCCTCGGCGCCGTCGACTGGCGCCGGCCGTTCCTGGTGCTCACCGTCGCCGGCCTGGTCGCCACGGCGGCGTACCTGTTCACGTACGACATCCGGCGAGGCCAGAGCGAGCCGGAACTGGCTGGTGCCCTGGCCAGCGGCGCGGAGTACGACTACCGGATCAGCCGGACCGACCTGCCCACCATCCTGGGCCGACGGACCAACCGCTGGCTCATCCTGCAGGGTCTCACCGCGCAGGCCGCGTTCGGCTCGCTGGTCTGGCTGCCGGCGCTGTTCGAGGAGCGGGCGCGGGACCAGGGGTACTCGTCGGCGACCGCGATCGTGGTGGGCAGCGTCTTCGCCACCCTGTTCCAGCTCGGTGGGGTGCTCTCCATCGTCGGTGGCCTGATCGGCGACGCGCTGCAACGGCGTACGCCCTCCGGGCGGGCCATGGTCGCCGCGGTCGGCATCCTCGCTGCGGTCCCGTTCTACCTGGTGTTGTTCTTCGTGCCGATGCGCATCAACGTGCCCGACGGCGCCGGTACCGGCGCGGTGGTGCGGGCGGTGCTGGGCAGCGTGGTAACCGAGCCGACGGTCGGGCTGAGCCTGCTCACCGCGCTGCTCGCGTTGGCACTGACCTCGGCGAACTCGCCGAACTGGTTCGCGCTGATCGCCGACACGAACCCGCCCGAGCACCGGGGCACGGTCTACAGCATGGGCAACCTGGTCAACGGGGTGGGTCGGGCGGCCGGCAACGGTCTGGTCGGGGTGGCCTTCCACGGCCTGCGGGCGGCCTTCCCGCCGCCGCTGAACTACGCGGTCGGGCTGGCCGCCTTCCAGCTCTTCTTCATCCCCACCGGCGTCATGTACTGGCTGGCCGCCCGCACCTCACCCAAGGACATCGCCGACGTGCGGGACCTGCTGCACACCCGCGCCGAGCGCCTGTAAGGAAGGGCCCCTTATTAACGTCTGGTGTAGAGCAGGGGCCCCTTATTAACAAAGAACCGCCGGGTCCGGCCTGAGCTTCGCCGCGCGGTGTTAACAAGGGGCCCTTCCTCTACCTGAGGCGTTAATAGGGGGCCCTTCCTTACACCTCAGCCGGCGCGAACCCAGACGGTTACGTCGGTGGGCACGGCGCCGTCGTCGGTCAGCGGAGCACTGCTGTGCACCAGCTCGCCGCTTGGCGCCGGGACGGCGGCGGTGCCGAAGTTGGTCAGCACGACCAACCCGCCGTTGCGGAAGGCCAGCACCTCGTCGCCGGAGGACAGCCACTCCAGCGTGCCCCGGCCCAGCCCGTGCGTACGGCGTAGCCGCAGCGCCGCCCGGTACATCTCGTACGTCGAGCCGGGCACCCCGCGCTGGCGGTCCAGCGCGTACTCGGCCCAGACCGGCGGCTGCGGCAGCCAGCTGGCGTCGGTCGGCCCGAAGCCGTACGAGGGCGCGTCGGCCTCCCACGGGATCGGCACCCGGCAGCCGTCCCGGCCCCGCTGGGTGTGCCCGCTGCGCGCCCAGGTCGGGTCCTGGCGGGCCTCGTCCGGCATGGTGGTGTGCTCCGGCAGCCCCAGTTCCTCACCCTGGTAGAGGTACGCCGAGCCGGGCAGGGCGAGCATCAACAGGGTGGCCGCCCGGGCCCGGCGCAGGCCGGTCGCGGCGTCCGGCTGCTCGTCGCCGATCCCGATGCCGTTGGGGCGGGCGGTGCCGACCGGCAGGCCGAGCCGGGAGGCGTGCCGCACCACGTCGTGGTTGGACAGCACCCAGGTGGTGGGGGCGCCGACCGCATCGGTGGCCTCCAGCGACCGGGTGATCACCGCGTACTGGGCCGGGGCCGTCCACGAGGCGAGCAGGTATTCGAAGTTGAACGCCTGGTGCATCTCGTCCGGGCGCACGTAGCGGGCCAGCCGCTCGGCCGGCTCCACCCACGCCTCGGCCACCAGGATCCGCTCACCGGAGTAGCTGTCCAGCAGCCGCCGCCAGTCCCGGTAGATCTCGTGTACGCCGTCCTGGTCCCACATCGGTGGGCGGGGCTTGTCCGTCTCCGGCCCGGACAGGATCTCCTGCGGCTCCTGCCAATCGGCCAGGTCGGCCTGCTTGACCAGGCCGTGTGCCACGTCGACCCGGAACCCGTCCACCGCACGATCCAGCCAGAACCGCAGCACGTCCAGGAACTCGGCCCGCACTTCGGGGTGGTCCCAGTTCAGGTCGGGCTGGCCGGAGTCGAACAGGTGCAGGTACCACTGCCCGTCGGCGACCCGGGTCCAGGCCGGCCCACCGAAGACGCTCTGCCAGTCGTTGGGCGGCTCGGTGCCGTCCGGCCCCCGGCCGTCGCGGAAGACGTAGCGCTGCCGCTCCGCGCTGCCCGGCCCGGTGGCCAGGGCGGCCTCGAACCACCGGTGGGCGGAGGAGGTGTGGTTGGGCACCAGGTCGACGATCACCCGCAGCCCGCGGGCGCGGGCCTGCGCGATGAGCTGGTCGGCGTCGGCGAGCGTACCGAACAGCGGCTCGACGTCCCGGTAGTCGGCCACGTCGTACCCGGCGTCGGCCTGGGGCGACGGATAGAACGGGGAGAGCCAGATCGCGTCGACACCCAGCTCGGCCAGGTGGTCGAGGCGGGCGGTGATCCCCGGCAGGTCGCCGATGCCGTCGCCGCCGGAGTCGGCGAACGAGCGCGGGTAGATCTGGTAGATCACCGCCTCGGTCCACCAGCCGGTGGCCGGGTCGGCGGGCGGGGACTGGTGCGTCGCGTTGTCGTTCAGGGCGTACTCCCATGGTCGAGCCGTGCGGGCCGGCGGGCGACGGTGGCGAATGTCGTTCAGTGTGCCCGCGGGGGTGCGGTCGATTCCCGTACGACCAGCCGAGTGGGCAGGATCACCGGTGAACCCGGTGCGATCATGCCGGGCTCGCCGGTCCGGGCGCCGAGCGGGTCGAGCAGCATCTTGGCGGCCAGCCGGCCCTGCTCCGCCGCCGGCTGGGCGATGGTGCTCAGCCCGAGCACCCCGGAGAGCGCGTGGTCGTCGATGCCGATCACACTGACGTCCTGCGGGACCCGCAGGCCGGCGTCGCGCAGCGCGGTCAGCGCACCCATCGCCATCTCGTCGCAGGCGGCGAAGATGGCCGTGGGCGGGTCACCCCGGCGCAGCAGTTCCTCGGTGGCCCGGGTGCCGCCGGCGATGTCGAACTGCGACTCCACGTCGAGACTCGGGTCGGGGCGCAGCCCGGCGTCGTGCAGCGCTGCCTGGTACCCCCGGCGCCGGTCCAGGTGCGCGGTGAAGGCGAGTTCGTCGTCGGGGTCGCCGGAGATGTGCGCGATCCGTCGGTGACCGAGATCCAGCAGATGCCGGGTGGCGGTCTTCGCGGCGGCCACGTCGTCGATGCGTACGCAGGGCCAGCCGGGCACGGTCGTGCCGGAGCTGATGGTCACGCCGGGCAGGTCCAGCGCGGCCAGGGTGGTCAGGTCCGCGGCCCGCAGCGGGGTGGCGACGAGCATGATCGCGTCCACCCGCTTGTGCAGGTTGGCGGCGCGCAGCAACCGCTGCCGGTTCTGCTCCCGCCCGCCGAGGTTGTGCAGCAACAGGTCGTAGCCCGCGTGGTGGAAGAAGTCCTCGACCGCCTCCACGACGACCCCGAAGAACCATCGGGTGATCCGGGGGACCACCACCGCCACGGTGCCGGTCCGGCCGCCGGCGAGCCGGGACGCGCTCGGCGAGATGACGTACTGCAACTGCTCGGCGGCGGCCAGCACCCGTCGGCGAGTGGCCGCCGACACCGTCGGCAGCCCGCGTAGTGCCCGGGAGACGGTGGCCGTGGAAACTCCGGCCAGCCGGGCGACGTCGTCGATCTTAGTCACGGTAACCCCGCTCACGTCCCGCGTCGTGCCGCCGCCGGTGGCCGGCGGC
>NZ_JBFBAO010000080.1:0-21472 GCF_040682255.1 Micromonospora sp. NPDC051296
GAGGTGGTCCGGCTGCTGCACGAGCAGTCGGCGGACCTCGCCGCCCGGATCGGTGCTCCGCTGGAGATCGCCGGCATCGCCGTACGCAGCGGCCGGAGCGGCTGCGCGGGCGGCCGTGATCTCCTCCGGGGCCATGAACAGCACCGTTGGTGCGGTGAGCGCGGCCCGCCGCCGGCGGGACCGGGGCTCCGCCGCGGGCTCCTCGGCCGCTTCCAGGGCCGGCGGGGCCGCAGGCTGCTCATCCGGGCCGCCCGCCGGCAGGGCAGCAGCGCTCTCGGCCGGCGGGACGGCGGCGCCGAAGTCGGTACCGGCCGGGGGCTCGGCAGCGGCCGGCGGTTCCACGATCGCAGGCTCCTGGCTCGGCCCGGCCGCCGGCTCCGCCGGGGGCTCGGCGGCCGCCGCGGGAGCCGCCTTCTTGCGGCGGGTACGGGTCACCTTGACCGGCGGTACGACATCTCCGGCGGCGGCCTCGACCTCGGCCGCGGCCAGCGGCTCGTCGACGGCCTTCTGAGCGGTGGTGGCCTTGCGACGCCGGCGGGTGGTCTTCGGCACGGCGTCGAGGTCGCCGGAGACCGGGGCGAAGACCTCGGCCTGCGGCGCTTCCCCGCTGCCCACGGCCGGGGCGCTGGACGCCTCCACCGGGGCGTCGGTCTGCTCCGGCTGGCTGACCGGGGTGGCCCGGCGCCGGGAGGCACGCCGCTTGGGCGGCGTCTCGGCGGCCGACGCGCCGCCCAGGTCGGCGGCACCGCTCACGGTGCCGGCGGCCTGCTCGGGCGCGACGGCGTCCGGCACGGGGCCGGTCGCGTCCTGCGGCGCGCCGGCACCGGTTGCCTCACTCGCCGCGCCGGCGGTGCTGTTCTCGGCGGTCTCGGCGGCCGGGTTTGCGCCGGTCCGTTCGCCGCCCTCGGGCTCGTTCTCGAGCATGGACGTTCTCCAGTTCTGGCTTCCCCGGGCGCGGGTGAGCGCTGCCACGCAGGGTTGCCGCAAAGGTGTTTCCCCGGGCGCACGGCGTGCGCGACCGGCGAAGTCTGCCTGCCTGGGTGCCGACCGTCGGTCAGCGCCCGCCGATGGTTGCCCCGTCGCGGTCCGCGTCCAGCGGATCCACGATCGCACCCTGCGCGGTCAGCGTGCCCTGAGCCAGCCGGATCACCTTCGGGGCCACCGGCGGCTCCAGGCCGGCCACCACGCGGAGGCCGGAAAGGACGTCATCGGGCCGTACGGACGGGGTGACCTGCCGCACGACCAGTTCGAGTATCGCACACGGTACGGCCGGGGCCACGGAAGGCGTCACCGGCGGGGCGCTCACATCGATGGCAATAACCGCGCCCCGCGCGTCGAAGGTCCGCCGCCCCTGCTTGGTCATCCGCTCGACCATTACCTCCTCGGCGGCGGTGAAGGCGGTCACCGCCTCCGCCAGCACGGCGGGATCCACCTCCGGCAGCTCGATCCGCCAGTGGGACGCCTCGATCCGGTCGGCCAGGCCGCCGCCGGTGGCCACCACGACGTCGAGCACGTCGAGGCCGGGCGAGAGGGCGGCGTCCAGCGCCGCGCGCAGCGCGGCCGGGTCGACCGGCTCCCGCAGGCCGACCTCCAGGTACTCCGCCTCGCTCGCCACCCCGGTCGGCGCCGCGCTGGCGTACGAGATCTTGGGGTGCGGGGTGAAACCCTGGGAGAAGGCCACCGGTACGCCGGCGCGGCGCAACGCCCGCTCGAACGCCCGGGCGAAGTCCCGGTGCGAGGTGAACCGCAGCGGGCCACGCTTGGCGTACCGGATCCGGACGCGCTGGACGACCGGTGCCTGGCCGCCTTCGGGCTGTGGTTTCCTACTGATCGTCCTGCTCCTCGGTGTCGGACCCCTCCCGGGGCGCCGGGGTCACTGCTGGGCGCCGGCGGGCAGCTTCAGACCGTTGACCGGGGTCAGCGGGAGCAGCTTCCGGCCGGTCGGGCCGATCTGGATCTCGGTGTCCATGGCCGGGCAGACGCCGCAGTCGAAGCAGGGCGTCCACCGGCAGTCGTCCTGCTCGTACTCGCTGAGCGCGTCCTGCCAGTCCTGCCAGAGCCAGTCCTTGTCCAGGCCGGAGTCGAGGTGGTCCCAGGGCAGCACCTCCAGCTCCTCGCGCTCCCGGGTGGTGTACCAGTCGAGGTCCACCCCGAAGGAGGGCAGCACCTCGGCGGCGGCGTCCACCCAGCGCTGGTACGAGAAGTGCTCGCTCCAGCCGTCGAACCGGCCGCCGTTCTCCCAGACCCGGCGGATCACCGCGCCGACCCGGCGGTCACCGCGGGACAGCAGGCCCTCGATCAGCGACGGCTCGCCGTCGTGGTAGCGGTAGCCGATCGCCCGGCCCAGTGAGCGGTCGGCGTTGATCGCCTGCTTGAGCAGCTTGAGCCGGTGGTCGATGACCTCCGGACGCTCCATCGCCGCCCACTGGAACGGGGTGTGCGGCTTCGGCACGAACCCGCCGATGGAGACGGTGCAGCGGATGTCCTTGGAGCCGGTGGCGGCACGGCCCGCCTTGATCACCTCGTGCGCCATGGCGGCGATCTCCAGGACGTCCTCGTCCGTCTCGGTGGGCAGGCCGCACATGAAGTAGAGCTTCACCTGCCGCCAACCGTTGGTGTACGCGGTGACCACGGTGCGGATGAGGTCGTCCTTCGACACCATCTTGTTGATCACCTTGCGGATCCGCTCCGACCCGCCCTCCGGGGCGAAGGTCAGACCGGTCCGCCGGCCGTTGCGGGACAGTTCCTGGGCCAGGTCGATGTTGAACGCGTCCACCCGGGTGGACGGCAGCGAGAGCGAGACGTTGGTGCCCTGGTACTGCTCGGCGAGGCCGGAGCACATGTCGCCGATCTCGGAGTGGTCGGCCGACGACAGCGACAGCAGGCCCACCTCGTGGAAGCCGGAGAACTCCAGCCCCTGCTGCACCATCTGCCCCACGGTGGTGATCGACCGCTCGCGCACCGGACGGGTGATCATGCCCGCCTGGCAGAACCGGCAGCCCCGGGTGCAGCCCCGGAAGATCTCCACCGCGTACCGCTCGTGCACCGTCTCGGCCAGCGGGACGAGCGGCTTCTTCGGGTACGGCCAGGCGTCCAGGTCCATCGTCGTGCGCTTGTGCACCCGGAACGGCACGTCCGCCCGGTTCGGCACGACCCGCTGGATCCGGCCGTCGGGCAGGTAGTCCACGTCGTAGAAGCGCGGCACGTAGACGCTCTCGGTCCGGGCCAGCCGCAGCAGCAGCTCGTCCCGGCCGCCCGGGCAGCCCTCGGCCTTCCACTCCCGGACGATTCCGGTGATCTCCAGCACCGCCTCCTCGCCGTCGCCGAGCACGGCGGCGTCGACGAAGTCGGCGATGGGCTCGGGGTTGAACGCGGCGTGCCCGCCGGCCACGATCACCGGATCGGCATCGGTGCGGTCGGCCGCGAGCAGCGGTACGCCGGCCAGGTCGATCGCGGTGAGCAGGTTGGTGTAGCCCAGCTCGGTGGCGAACGACACTCCGAACAGATCGAAATCGCGGACCGGGCGGTGGGCGTCGACGGTGAACTGCGGCACGCCGTGGGCGCGCATCAGCTTCTCCAGGTCCGGCCAGACCGCGTACGTCCGCTCGGCGAGCACGTCGGGCAGCTCGTTGAGCACCTCGTAGAGGATCTGCACGCCCTGGTTGGGCAGGCCGACCTCGTACGCGTCGGGGTACATCAGCGCCCAGCGCACGGTCGCCGCGTCCCAATCCTTGACCACCGCGCCCAGCTCGCCACCGACGTACTGGATGGGCTTGGACACCAGGGGCAGCAACGGCTCCAGCTGGGGCCACATGGAGTTGGCCGCGACGGGGCGCGGCGTGGTGGACGGGACGCTCATGATGCCCAAGGGTACGCGCCCGTCCACCGACCACCACGCCACACCTGCCCGGCCCGGTTGTCAACGAGCCGCCCCTGCTCCACCACCCCCGGCGCTCGCCGCACGGGCTCGGTGCGCCTCGCCGCACGGGTCGGGGCCGGGAGCCGGATTCGGTCACGGTGGCACATCGGTACTAACCTCGGGTCGGCGCGAGAGGAGATTGCCGCGATGCCGGAGCCGCAGCCGGGAGCAGACCGGCCGGTCGACGGGAACCTTCCCGATTCACCTCAGGAAGGGGAGCCGGTGGTCACCCAGGAGCAGCCCTCCAGCGGGGCCGGCGAGGAACCGACCCGGCCGGCCACGACCGGGCCTGGCGAGGAACCCACCCGACCGGCCGACGCCGACTCTGGCGGGCAAGCCACCCGGCAGGTCACCGCCGGGGAGGGTGACGAAGGCGGCACCACGGCGAAGGGCGACCAGGGCCCCGCTCCGGCCGGCGAGGTCGGCCCGCAGGGCACCCGGGTACTGCCCGACCCGGCGGCGGAGGAAGCGCCGGCGCCACGGTGGAGCGGCTCGGCCTCCGTCCCGCCGCCGACGCCGCGCCGCCGGGCGTGGGGCGCGTCCGCCGACCCGACCCCGCCACCGCCCGCGCCGGCACCCGAGCCCGAGCACCAGACCCCGGTGGACCCGTGGGCCGGTGTGGACACCAGTGGGTGGGAACTCCCGTCGGCCGACTTCCCCGCCCTGCCGCCCACGCTGTCCTACCCGGCCCCGCCGCCGACCCGGCCATACTCCGGGCCCCCGGCACCGCCGCCGGTCCAGCCGCCGCCCGGGGCACACCTACCGCCGGCGTCGCGGGTCCCGCCGCCGCCGATGCCGACCTCGCCGGCCACCCCGATGCGGCCGGCCGGGCCGGCGTATCCGCCGCCGGCCCACCCCATCCCGCCGGCCCATCCGATCCCCCCGGCCGCGCCGCCGCCCGTTCGTGGCCGGCTGGGAAAGAAGGCGCGGCCGGTCGCGCCGCCGCCCGGTTGGCAGGCACCCCCGGGGTACGTCCCGGTCGCCGTCCGCAAGCGGCGCCGCTGGCCCTGGGTGCTGCTGCTGGCCCTGGCCTGCTGCTGCGGCTGCCCGGCCTACTACGGCACGCCGATGGTCGCCCAGTACCCGGCGAGCGCCGCACTGCCGGCGCAGGTGGCCGACCTGCAACTGCGCGAGGACGCGCGCAGCACGCAGACCGCCCGGCAGTTGGAGACGCAGATGCGCCAGGCGCACTTGCTCGCCGAGGACACCTTCGCCGGCATCTACGCCACCCGCGCCGGCAAGCGGGTGACCGTCTTCGGCGGCACCGGATTCCGGCTCACCCCCTCGGCGGACGCCGACGCCGAGATCGAGCGGCTCACCGAGCAGTACGCCCTCGGCGAGGCGCAGGTCGTGGAGAGCAGCGTCCGGGGCCGGCACGAGCGCTGCGCGGTAGGTCGCTCCGACGGCGTCGGAGTGGTGGTCTGCACCTCGGTCGACCACGGCAGCATCACCAGTGCGGTCTTCACCGACCTCTCGGTGGACGACAGCGCCCGGCTGCTCGGCACCCTGCGGAAGCAGATCGTCAACACAAACGGCTGACCGGCGGGCCAGCCTCGCACACACCGACGCTCCAATGTGGGACAATTGGGGCATGCCGCCGCAGCGTTGGCTCTTCGCCGACCAGTTGGGGCCGCACTTTCTCGACGATCGCCACCAGCCGGTGCTGCTGATCGAGTCCAAGGCGGTCTTCCGGCGTCGCGCGTTCCACCGGCAGAAGGCGCACCTGGTGCTGTCGGCACTGCGCCACCGCGCGGCCGAGCTTGGTGACCAGGCGGTCTTCCTCCGCGCCGAGACCTACCGGCAGGCGCTGCGCCGGGTACGCGAACCACTGGAGGTCTGCCACCCGACCTCTCGGGCGGCCCTGGACTTCGTCCGCGGACTGGACCGGGTCACCGTGCTGCCGCCGCGCGGCTTCGTCACCGGCCTCGACGAGTTCGCCGACTGGGCGGACGGCCGGCGGGGTGCGCTGCGGATGGAGTCGTTCTACCGGTTCGCCCGGGAGCACCACCGGGTGCTGGTCGACGGCGACGAGCCGGTCGGCGGGCGGTGGAGCTTCGACCCCGAGAATCGCCAGCCCCCGCCGAAGGGCGCCGACCGCCTCGCTGTGCCGCCTCCGCCGATGCCCCGCGAGGACGACATCGACGCCGAGGTCCGAGCCGACCTCGACCGGTGGGAACGGGAGGGCATCCGGTTCGTCGGGCGGGACGGCCCACGCCGCTTCCCGGTCACCACCCGCGAGGCGCAGGCCCGGCTGCGGCACTTCCTCAAGCACCGGCTGCCCTCGTTCGGCCCGTACGAGGACGCGATGCTCGCGGGCGACCCGTGGCTGGCGCACAGCCTGCTGTCCTCCTCGTTCAACCTCGGTCTGCTCGATCCGATGGCGGCGATCCGGGCCGCGGAGCAGGCGTACCGCAAGCAGGGTGCGCCGCTGCCCAGCGTGGAGGGTTTCATCCGGCAGGTCCTCGGCTGGCGGGACTTCATCTGGAACCTGTACTGGTATTTCGACTCCGGCTACCGGCGCGGCAACGCGCTGGCCGCCCGACAGTCGGTGCCGGCCTGGTTCCGCGACCTGGACGCCGAGGCCGTGCAGGCGCGCTGCCTGTCGGGCGTGCTGTCCGACCTGCGCGAGCACGGCTGGGTGCACCACATTCCCCGGCTGATGGTGCTGGGCAACTACGCGCTGCAACGCGGCTGGCGACCGGCGGAGATGGTGGACTTCTTCCACCGCAGCTTCGTCGACGGCTACGACTGGGTGATGACCGTCAACGTCGTCGGCATGAGCCAGTACGCCGACCTCGGGCGGATGAGCACCAAGCCGTACGTGGCGGGCGGCGCGTACATCAACCGGATGAGCGACTACTGCGGCGGCTGCCGGTACGACCCGAAGACCCGGCTGGGCGAGCACGCCTGCCCCTTCACCGCCGGCTACTGGTCGTTCCTGTCCCGCAACCGGGACCGGATCCCGGGCAACGCCCGGCTGGCCCGCACCATGGCCCAGCTGGATCGGCTCGGCGACGTCGACCAGGTACGCGCCCAGGAGGACCGCCGCGGCGCGGCCCCACCCTGACCGTTGGGATCAGCCGCCGTTGGGTCCGTCGGCGGCCGGCGGTTGGGCCCGGGGCGGGGCGTACCGGGACACGTACTCCTGGCCGGTGAGCTTCTGGATCTCGCCCATCATCTCGTCGGTCATCTGCCGCAGCGAGAGCCGGTCGTCCGGCCGGCCGGTGAAGTCCAGCGGCTTGCCGAACTTGACGGTGATGTTCCCGGTGAAGGGTCGCGGCAGCCGGGCACCGATCGGCTGCACCTTCTCGGTGCCGATCATGCCGACCGGGATGATCGGCACGCCGGCCGAGATGGCGAGACGGACCGCCCCGGTGCGTCCCCGGTACAGCCGCCCGTCCGGCGAGCGGGTGCCCTCCGGGTAAACCACCACCAGGTCACCGCCCTTGAGCGCCGGGATGGCGGCGTCGAACGCGGACAGCGCGGCCCGGCCGCCGGCCCGCTCCACCGGAATCGCGCCGAGGCCGGTGAGCACGAACTTGGAGAACCAACCCTTGACGCCAGTCCCCTTGAAGTACTCGGACTTCGCCCAGAACGCCAGGTGCCGCGGCACGACCGTGCCGAGGAACAGCTCGTCGGCCACCGAGAGATGGTTACCGGCGAAGATCGCCCCGCCGGTCTCCGGGACGTGCTCCAGCCCCTCCACGGTCGGTCGGAACGCCAGCCGCATCGTCGGCCCCACGGTGAGCTTGCCGATGGTGTAGAGCAGCGGCACTGGTCCTCCGGCAGATCGAGTGAGGTAAGGGCGGTGTCACCGTAGCGGACCGCTGCACACCATCATGCGCGAGGTGGGCCGGGTCCGCTGGCTGGGTGACGGGTGTTAAGAAGGGACCCCTTCACCGCCTCAGGCGTTAAGAAGGGGCCCCTCCTTTCCCGTCAGACTCGGCGGACGGCGACCGTGACCCGTTCGCCGTCGCCGACCTCGCCGGCGAAGCCGTCGATCCCCTCGGCGAAGTCGACGCTGTCGGCGAGCACCTCCCCGGCCACGAAGTCGGCGTACCCGGACACCGCAGCCCGGACCTCCTCGGAGGCCGACACCGACACCACGATCCGGTCGGAGACGTCCAGGTCGGCGTCCCGGCGGGCCTGCTGCACCACCCGAACGACATCCCGAGCCAGCCCCTCGGCGGCCAGCTCGGGGGTGACCGTGGTGTCCAGCACCACCACTCCCTCGCCACCGGGCAGCGGCGCCGAGTGCTCGGCGTCGGCCGCGACCAGGCGCAGCTCGTACTCCCCCTCGGCGAGGGTGACGCCGGCGGCGACCGGGGCGCCGTCGACCAGCTCCCACTCCCCGACCTTGACCGCCTTGATCACCTGCTGCACCTGCTTGCCGACCCGGGGCCCGAGCGCCCGGGGAACCACGGTCAGCACCTGCTGGCAGTACGCCGACACCTCGTCGGTGAACTCCACCTGCTTGACGTTGACCTCGTCGGCGACCAGGTCGGCGAAGGGACGCAGCTGGTCGGCCACCGGCGAGGCCACGGTCAGCTTCGACAGTGGCAGCCGCACCCGCAGCCCCTTGGCCTTGCGCAGCGACAGCGCCGCCGAGGCGACTGCCCGGGTGGCGTCCATCGCGGCCACCAGGTCGTGGTCGGCCGGGAACTCCGTGGCCTGCGGCCAGTCCACCAGGTGCACCGAACGCTCGCCGGTCAACCCGCGCCAGATCTCCTCCGCGGTCAGCGGCGCCAGCGGCGCCAGCACCCGGCAGAGCGTCTCCAGCACCGTCGACAGCGTGTCGAACGCGTCGGCGTCCCCGCTCCAGAACCGGTCCCGCGAGCGGCGCACGTACCAGTTGGTCAGCGCGTCCAGGTAGGACCGCACGGTGGCGCAGGCACCGGAGATGTCGTACGCGTCCATCTGTGCGCCGACGGTCGACACCAGCTCGTTCGTCTTCGCCAGCAGGTACCGGTCGAGCAGGTGCGTCGAGTCGGTCCGGCGTCGGGCGGTGTAACCGTCGGCGTTGGCGTAGAGCGAGAAGAAGTACCAGACGTTCCACAGCGGCAGCAGCACCTGCCGGACGGCGTCCCGGATCCCCGACTCGGTCACCGGCATGTCCCCGCCGCGCAGTACCGGCGAGGACATCAGCATCCAGCGCATCGCGTCCGAGCCGTACGAGTCGAAGACGTGGTACACGTCCGGGTAGTTGCGCAGGCTCTTGGACATCTTGCGCCCGTCGGAGCCGAGCAGGATGCCGTGGCTGAGGCAGTTGCGGAATGCCGGCCGGTCGAACAGCGCGGTGGCCAGCACGTGCATGGTGTAGAACCAGCCGCGGGTCTGCCCGATGTACTCGACGATGAAGTCGCCCGGGTAGTGGTGCTCGAACCAGTCACGGTTCTCGAACGGGTAGTGCACCTGGGCGAACGGCATCGAGCCGGACTCGAACCAGCAGTCCAGCACCTCCGGCACCCGGCGCATCATGGACTTTCCGGTCGGGTCGTCCGGGTTGGGGCGGACCAGCTCGTCCACCGCCGGCCGGTGCAGGTCGGTCAGGCGTACGCCGAAGTCCCGCTCCAGCTCGGCGAGCGACCCGTAGACGTCCACCCGGGGGTAGTTCGGGTCGTCCGAGCGCCACGCCGGGATCGGCGAGCCCCAGAACCGGTTCCGGCTGATCGACCAGTCCCGGGCGTTGGCCAGCCACTTGCCGAACGAGCCGTCCTTGATGTGCCCCGGCGTCCAGTTGATCTGCTGGTTCAGCTCGACCATCCGGTCCTTGAACCTGGTCACCGCGACGAACCAGGACGACACCGCCTTGTAGACCAGCGGGGTGTCGCAGCGCCAGCAGTGCGGGTACGAGTGGGTGTAGGTGTCCTGCTTGAGCACCACCCCCCGATCCTTGAGCTCCCGGATGACCGGCTTGTTGACGTCGAAGACCTGCTCGCCCTGGTACGGCGGGACCAGCCCGGTGAACCGGGTGTGGTCGTCCACGGTGACGATGGTCGGGATGCCGGCCGCGTTGCAGACGTTCTGGTCGTCCTCGCCGAAGGCCGGGGCCAGGTGGACGATCCCGGTGCCGTCCTCGGTGGTCACGAACTCCGCGCCGAGCACCTGGTAGGCGTTCTCACCGGCGTGCTCCACCAGGAAGTCGAACAGCGGCGTGTACCGCCGCCCCACCAGATCGGCACCGCGCACCGTGCCGACCTGCTGGTACCCCTCCAGTTCCTTGGCGTACGCGCCGAGCCGCGCGGCACCCACCAGGTAGCGCTGCCCGTCGCGCTCAAGCACCGCGTACTCGATGTCGGGGCCGACGGCGAGCGCCAGGTTCGACGGCAGGGTCCACGGCGTGGTGGTCCAGACGCCGAGCCGGACCGGCCCGCGGACCAGCTCCGGCGCGGTCTCGTCCGCGGTCAGCTCGAACCACACGCTCAGCGTCGGGTCGTGCCGGTCCCGGTAGACGTCGTCCATCCGGGTCTCGGTGTTCGACAGCGGGGTCTCGCACCGCCAGCAGTACGCCAGCACCCGGAAGCCCTCGTAGACCAGACCCTTGTCGTGCAGGGTCTTGAAGGCCCACATGACGCTTTCCATGTAGTCCAGGTCGAGGGTCTTGTAGTCATTGGCGAAGTCGACCCAGCGGGCCTGCCGGGTGACGTACCGCTCCCAGTCCTGGGTGAACTCCAGCACCGAGGTGCGGCACGCCTCGTTGAACCGGGCCACGCCGAGGTCGAGGATCTCCGCCTTGCTGGTGATGCCGAGCTGCTTCTCGGCCACCACCTCGGCTGGATGCCGAAGCGCCGCTCCACCCGCCGGCCGCGCATGGTCTGGTAACGCGGCACCACGTCCTTGACGTACCCGGTGAACAGGTGCCCGTAGTGCGGCAGGCCGTTGGCGAAGGGCGGACCGTCGTAGAAGACGTACTCGTTACCGCCGTTCTCGCCCGGGTCGCGGGCGTCCACGGACGCCTCGAAGGTCTTGTCGGCCGTCCAGTGCTCCAGCACCCGGCGCTCGACCGCGGGCAGGTCCGGGCTCGCCGGGACGCCGGCGGCGGTCGGGTCGTGCAACGGATAGGCCATCGGGGGTCGCTCTCCTCAGCAGCTCACTCGTCGTGGGTCTGCGAGGACGAGCCCTTGTCCGGTACGCCGTCACCGGCGCCCCGGGCCGGACCCGCGGTACCACCCCGCTTGACGGCCAAAATACGACCGCCCGCTCGTTGACCGGCTGTGACGGGCCGGACCCGTCCGGTTCTACTGAGCCGGTCACCCGGCCGTTCTTCCGGAGGCTCACCGGTGATAGCCGGATCATCGCCATACACTCCCGATAATACCCACCCCCACCCCACCCGCCCCCCGATAACCCCCCTCCCTCGGCACATGACCGGCGTCACAGGGTCGGGGTGTCACGCTGCGGCGCGCCCGGGCCGTCGTGTCGGTGTCACATCCACCGACAGGGAGGTCGTCATGCAGCGGATGAACGTGGCCGAGGTGGCGCCGGAGGCGTACCAGAGCGTGCTGGGGCTGGAGAAGTACGTCCGGGCCAACGTGGACCACACCGTGCTGGAGCTGGTGAAACTGCGTGCGTCGATGCTGAACGGCTGCGCGTACTGCGTCGACATGCACAGCCGGGAAGCGGCAGCCGCCGGGGAGTCGAACCGCCGGTTGTTCGCGGTGGCCGCCTGGCGCGAGGCGCCCTTCTTCGACGAGCGGGAACGCGCCGCGCTGGCCCTGACCGACGCGGTGACCCGGCTGGGCGAGCACGGGGTGCCCGACGACGTGTGGGCGTCCGCCGCGGCGGTATGGCCGGAGAAGGCCCTCGCCGACCTGGTCCTGGCCATCGCCACAATCAACGTGTGGAACCGGATCGCGGTGACCTTCCGCAGCCAGCCCCCCACGGACGGGTGAGCCCGCTCGACGCGGTAGAGGCGGCCGGTGCGCTGGACGCGCACCGGCCGATGCTGCTCGGGCTGGCGTACCGGTTGCTGGGCAGCCGGCACGACGCCGAGGACGTGCTGCAGGAGGCGTACCTGCGTTGGGTACGCGTCGACCGCGCCGGGGTGACCGAGCCACGCCGCTACCTGTCCCGGGTGGTGACCCACCTGGCGATGGACCGGCTACGGGCCCGGCAGGCCGCCCGGGAGGCGTACGTCGGGCCGTGGCTGCCGGAGCCCGTGCCGACCGCGCCGTCGCCGTTCGGGCCGCTGGAACGCGTCGAACTGCGCGACTCGCTCTCCATCGCGCTGCTGCACCTGCTGGAGCGGCTCACCCCGCCGGAGCGCGCGGTCTACGTGCTGCACACGGCCTTCGAGCTGCCGTACGCCGAGATCGCCGAACTGTTGGACCGATCCGCCGATGACTGTCGTCAGCTGCACCACCGGGCGACCGCCCGGATCGGGCGCGAGCCCCGGTTCACCGCCGGGCCGGCGGAGCAGGAGCGGCTGCTGGAGGCGTTCCTCGCCGCCGCCGACGAGGGCGACCTGGCCGCCCTGACCGACCTGGTCGCCGCGGACGCGACCGCGTGGAGCGACGGCGGCGGCCGGGTGCGGGCCGCCCGCAAACCGGTGACCGGGGCCGACCGGGTCGCCCGGTTCGTGCTGGGGATCCGGGACCGAGGCGGGCCGCTGACCGTGCACCGCACGGAACTCAACGGTCAGCCAGCCGCCGTGATGGTGCCCGCGGCCGGCCGGCGGTACGTGGTCACCCTCGGCACCGCCGACGGCCGGATCACCGACGTCTTCATCGTGGCCAACCCCGACAAGCTGCCCTGGCTGGTCTGAAGCGTCAGCTCAGCTCGGTGAATCAGCCCAGCTCGGGGAACCAGAGCGCGAGCTCCCGCTTGGCGCTGTCGGCCGAGTCGGAGGCGTGCACCAGGTTCTCTCGGTTGGACAGGGAGAGGTCGCCCCGGATGGTGCCGGCGGCGGCCTTGCGCCCGTCGGTGGCCCCGATCAGACCGCGCACCACCTCGATGACCTGGTCGCCGGAGAGCACCACCGCGACCAGCGGGCCGCCGGTCATGAACGCCTTCAGCGGCGGGTAGAACGGCTTGTCGACGTGCTCGGCGTAGTGCTCGTCGGCCAGCGCGGCGTCCATCGTCCGGGACACCATCGCGTCGATCCGCAGCCCCTTGCGCTCGAAGCGGGAGATGATCTCGCCGACAATTCCACGGCGAACCGCGTCGGGCTTGATCAGTACGAGCGTGCGCTCGTCCGGGCTGCTGCTGGACACGCTGGGTTCCTCCTCAGGGCGGAAGCCGGTCGGGCTGGGTACGGTCAGCCTAGCGACCCGGTCCCGGCGCCGGCGCGGTGGTCGGTCCTTCCCCCGGCCTCCGATCCGGCCTAGCCTGGCCCTGACCACCCGGGAGGTCCACTGTGGCGAATGGCGGGAGCCGGCCCATCGCACCGGTACGCAAGCTGATCGCCGCGGTGCTCGGCACCGTGGCCACCTTCGTGATCCTCTTCGGCCTGGGCATGACCAGCTGGGCCATCGTCGCGCTCGGGGTCGCCCTGCTGGTGCTGGCGATCGCGCTGGCCACCGTACGCGGCGGCGGTCGCACCTGGGTGGTGGGGGCCGGACACGTGCACAGCGCCTCCGAGCCGCCCACCCAGTACGCCTTCGGGCGCTGCGAACTCCAGTTGGTGATCGACGCTCCCGGGCTCCCGCCCCGGTCGAAGAAGATCATCGAGCCGCGGGTGCCGGTCTCCAAGTGGCCGTCGCTGGGCCAGTCCCTGCCGATCCGGGTGGCGTTGGACGACCCGCGACACGTCCGGGTCCTCTGGGACGAGGTGCCCACCCACGCCGAGGCCGGCACCGCCGACCTACCTCCGGAGTTCGCCAGCGAGTTCGCCGGTCAGGGCCCGCCGGACGAGGTGCTCATCGGGCAGCAGGCCCCGCCGTGGGCCGGACGGGCACCCGAGGACGACTTCCACGACCCACTGGGCGACCCGCTGGCTGACCCGCTCCGCGACGATCCGGCCAAGCCCGTCGAACAGCGGGAGACGGTGCGGGTACGCCAGCGTCCGGGCGCCCCGGTGGTGCTGGAGGGGACCGTGGTGGAGCAGGCCAGCGACCAACCGCTGCCCCGCCGGGCCACGCCCGCACCCCGCTCGCCGGCCGAGGAGCGGTTCGCGGCGCCACCGGCCGAGGAGGAGACACCGCTGGCCGGCGAGTTCTCCGGCCCGCCGCTGGCCGGCGAGTTCTCCGGCCCGGCCACGGCCGAGCGACAGGCCGACCCGCCGCCCGCCCCGACGGATCCGCTCGACCCGCTCGATCTCCCGCTGGACGATCCGGCGCCGCGCCCGAGCAGCGGCGGTGGCGCGGGCGCGGCAGCCACCGGGGACCGGCCGGTCGGCACCCGGGTTCAGCCGGCCGGCGGGCGGGAAGAGACGGTCGGCGCTCGAGAGCTGGACGAGGCGATCTTCGGCTTCGACCCGGACGCCGCCGACCCGGCCGCGCCGATCAGTGGCGTGGGCATCACCCTGCTGGTCACCGAGCTGTCCCGCTCCCTGGAGTTCTACCGGGACCGGCTCGGATTCAGCGAGGTCGACCGGGGCACCGGCAACGCCGTGCTCGGTTCCGGGGCGACCCGGTTGGTGCTGCGGGAGGTGACCGGCGCCCAGCCGATCAGCCGTCGCCTGGTACACGTCAACCTCGACGTCGACGACATCCAGTCGGCGTACGAGCGGCTGCGCGACTCCGGCGTCCGGTTCACCTACGCCCCGCGGGTGGTCAACCGTGGCACCAAGCTGGAGGTGTGGGCGGCGGCGTTCCGCGACCCGGACGGTCACGGCATCGCACTGACCCAGTGGCGGGAGCGCGCCGAGGCGTAGTCGGCCCTGGGCAGCTGACTGCGGCTAGCCCAGGATCACCCGGCGCACGTGCAGGGCGTACGCCCACACCAGCGCGAACATGACGCCCAGCACGAACAGCGACCAGTGCAGCAGCCCGGACAGCAACAGCAGCCCCTGCAGGACGGTGCCGGCGTGCCACGCCCACGACCGGCGCATCATGCCGGCCAGCGCGGCCGAGGCCACTGCCAGGGCCACCACCACCCCGATCGCGGGGCCGCCGAGGTCACCGCCGACCACCCTGATCGGCTGGATGGCCAGCAGCAGCACCAACGCCTCCAGGGCGAGGGTGCCCGCGCCGAGGCCGCGTACCGCCCGCTGCGGGTCACGCAACCCCGACCGGCGCGACCCCGGCGCACCGCCGGGCTCACCGGCATCGTCAGGCCGGGGAGTGCCGTCCGGCCCGGTCATCGCTTCAGCAACCGGCGGGCGTCGGCCACGGTCACCACCGAGCCGGTGATGAGCACCCCGACCCCGGCCAGCTCGCCCGGTACGTCCTCCTCGGCCAGCGCCACCGCCGCCTCGATCGCGTCCGGCATCTCCTCGGCCACCTCGACCCGATCCGGCCCGAACACCTCGGCGGCGAGCGCGGCCAGTTCCTCTACGGGCAGCGCCCGCGGCGAGCTGTTCCGGGTCACCACCAGCTGGTCGACCACCGGCTCCAGGAGCTCCAGCAGGCTGGCCGCGTCCTTGTCGGCCAGCACGCCCACCACCGCGACCAGCTTGCTGAACGCGAACTCCTCCTGCAGCGCGGTGACCGTGGCCGCCATCCCCTGCGGGTTGTGCGCGCCGTCCAGCAGGATCGTCGGGGCGCTGCGGACCCGCTCCAGCCGCCCGGGGGAACTGGCGGCGGCGAAGCCCTCCCGCACCGCCTCCACATCCAGTTGCCGGCGGGCGCCGGCGCCGAGGAACGCCTCGACGGCAGCGAGCGCCACCGCCGCGTTCTGCGCCTGGTGGGCACCGTGCAGCGGGACGAACACCTCCTCGTACACTCCACCCAGACCCTGCAGGGTGAGCACCTGCCCGCCGACCGCGACCGCCCGGTGCAGTACGCCGAACTCGGAGCCCTCCCGGGCGATGGTCGCGCCCACCTCGGCGCACCGTTGCAGGATCGGCCGGGCGGCCTCCTCCTCCTGCGCGGCGCAGATGACCGTGGCGCCGGGGTGGATGATGCCGGACTTGGCGACCGCGATGTCCTGCAGCGTGTCACCGAGCCATTCGGTGTGGTCCAGCCCGATCGGGGTCAGTACGCACACCCCGGCCTGGATCACATTGGTGGCGTCCTCGGCCCCGCCCAGGCCCACCTCGACCACGGCCACGTCGACCGGCGCGTCGGCGAAGGTGGCGAACGCCAGCGCGGTGGTCATGTCGAAGTAGGTCAGCGGCTCGGCCGAGCGCCCGTCGACCAGCTCGGCCAGCGGCTTGACCTCCTGGTACACGGCGGTGAACCGGGCCTCGTCCACCGGCTCGCCGTCCAGGCTGATCCGCTCCCGGACGGTCTCCAGGTGCGGGCTGGTGTACCGGCCGGTGTGCAGCCCGAACGCCCGCAGCAACGAATCGATCATCCGGGCCGTGGAAGTCTTGCCGTTGGTCCCGGTCAGGTGGATCGACGGGTACGCCCGCTGCGGGCTGCCCAGCAGGTCGAGCAGGGACGAGATGCGGTCGAGCTCGAAGACCATCCGGGTGAACCCACGCCCGGCCAGCTCGGCTTCGACCTCGGCGAAGGCGGCGTGCCCGGCGCGGTTGGTCCGGTCGGAAGGCTCTGCGCCCGCCCGGGGATTGGTGCGGGCGGCGCGGTCGGTGCGGTCGGTGCGGTCGGTCACGAGGAAAGCGCCTCCAGGGCGGCGTCGATGCGGGCCAGGTCGGCCTCGGCGACGGCCAGCCGTTCGCGGATCTTGGCGACGACGGGTTCGGGGGCCTTACCGACGAACGCCGGGTTGTCCAGCTTCGCCCGGGCCTGCCCGGCCTCCTTCTCGGCCGCCGCGCGGTCCTTGGTCAGCCGGGCCCGTTCGGCGGCCACGTCGATCGAGCCCCGGGTGTCCAGCGCCACGCTGACCTCTCCGGGCATGGCCAGCGTCGCGCTGGCCTGGAAGTCGTCGCCGGCCGGGTCGAGCCGGGCCAGGGACCGGATCAGCGGCTCGTGTGCCGCGACACCGGCACCGGCCAGCCCGTCGAGCCGGGCGGCGACCCGCTGGGTCGGGCGCAGCCCCTGGTCGGAGCGGAACCGGCGGACCTCGGTGACGACCCGTTGCAGGGTGGCCACCTCCGCCTCGGCGGCGTCGTCGACCAGGGCCCGGTCGGCGGTCGGCCAGGCCGCGTTGAGCAGCGTCTCGCCGCCGGTCAACGCGGTCCACAGCTCCTCGGTGACGAACGGGATCACCGGGTGCAGCAGCCGAAGCAACTGGTCCAGCACGTGACCGAGGACCCGGCGGCTGACCTCGGCCGGCTCGCCGCCACCGGCCAGCACCGGCTTGCTCAGCTCGACGTACCAGTCGCAGACGTCGTCCCAGGCGAAGTGGTACAGCAGGTCGCAGACCTTGGCGAACTCGTACGCCTCGAACTGCTCGTCCACCTCGGCGGTGACGTGGGCCAGCCGGGACAGGATCCACCGGTCGACGGTCGACAGCCGCTCGGCGGCCGGCAGCGGGCCGTTGGTGTGCGCGCCGTTGATCAGCGCGAACCGGGTGGCGTTCCACAGCTTGTTGCAGAAGTTCCGCGACCCCTGGCACCACTCCTCGCTGACCGGCACGTCGCCGCCGGGGTTGGCGCCCCGGGCCAGGGTGAAGCGGGTCGCGTCGGCACCGTAGCGGTCGATCCAGTCCAGCGGGTCGACCACGTTGCCGAACGACTTGGACATCTTCTTGCCGTGCTCGTCGCGGACCATGCCGTGCAGGGCGATCACGTCGAACGGCTGCTTGCCGTCCATCGCGTACAGGCCGAACATCATCATCCGGGCGACCCAGAAGAAGAGGATGTCGTACCCGGTGACCAGCACGCTGGTCGGGTAGAACTTGGCCAGGTCCGGGGTCCGCTCCGGCCAGCCGAGGGTGGAGAACGGCCACAGGCCGCTGGAGAACCAGGTGTCCAGCACGTCCTCGTCCTGGTGCCAGCCCTCGCCGGTCGGCGGCTGCTCGTCAGGTCCGACGCAGACGACCTCGCCGTCCGGGCCGTACCAGACCGGGATGCGGTGGCCCCACCAGAGCTGCCGGGAGATGCACCAGTCGTGCATGTTGTCGACCCAGGCGAAGTAGCGCTTGGCCAGCTCCGCCGGCTCGATCCGGACCCGGCCGTCGCGCACCGCGTCGCCGGCCGCCTTGGCCAGCGGCGAGGTGTTCACGAACCACTGCAGCGACAGCCGGGGCTCGACCGTGGTCCGGCACCGGGAGCAGTGGCCGACGGCGTGCACGTACGGCCGCTTCTCCGCGACGATGCGCCCCTCCTCGCGCAGTGCGGCGACGATCGCCGGACGGGCCTCGAACCGGTCCAGGCCCTGGAACGGACCGTGCGCGGTGATGACGCCCCGCTCGTCCATGATCGTCAGGGCGGGCAGGCCGTGCCGCTGCCCGATCTCGAAGTCGTTCGGGTCGTGCGCCGGGGTCACCTTCACCATGCCGGTGCCGAAGGCCGGGTCGACGTGCGCGTCACCCACGATCGGGATCCGCCGCCCGGTCAGCGGCAGCTCGACCTCGGTGCCGATCAGGTGCCGGTACCGCTCGTCGTCCGGGTGCACCGCCACGGCGGTGTCGCCGAGCATCGTCTCGGCCCGGGTGGTGGCCACCACCACCTCGTCGCTGTAGCGGATCGACACCAGCTCGCCGTCGTCGTCGGTGTGCTCCACCTCGATGTCGGAGAGGGCGGTGAGGCAGCGCGGGCACCAGTTGATGATCCGGTTCGCCCGGTAGATCAGGCCGTCGTCGTACAGCTTCTTGAACATCGTCTGGACGGCGCGCGACAGCCCCTCGTCCATGGTGAAGCGCTCGCGCTCCCAGTCCACCGAGTCGCCGAGCCGGCGCATCTGGCCCAGGATGGCGCCGCCGGACTCGGCCTTCCACTGCCAGACCCGCTCGACGAACTTGTCCCGGCCCAGGTCGTGGCGGGACAGGCCCTGGGCGGCCAACTGCCGCTCGACCACGTTCTGGGTGGCGATGCCGGCGTGATCCATGCCCGGCAGCCAGAGCGCCTCGAAGCCCTGCATCCGCTTACGCCGCACCAGGGCGTCCTGCACGGTGTGGTCGAGCGCGTGACCCATGTGCAGCGAGCCGGTGACGTTCGGCGGTGGGATGACGATGGTGTACGGGGGCTTGTCGCTGTCCGCTGACGCCCGGAACCGACCGT
The DNA here is from genome assembly GCF_040682255.1 of Micromonospora sp. NPDC051296. Taxonomy (NCBI): domain Bacteria; kingdom Bacillati; phylum Actinomycetota; class Actinomycetes; order Micromonosporales; family Micromonosporaceae; genus Micromonospora; species Micromonospora sp. NPDC051296. The sequence continues at coordinate 19,086 of NZ_JBFBAO010000080.1, forward strand.
CGGCTACCCACTGCTCGTACCGTCGCTGCTCTACCTCGCCGGGCTGGTACTGGCCGGCAAGGGTCGGGGCGTCGGGGCGTCGGGCATCCAGGTTCTCGGTCACCCTGAAAGTCTACGGAGCGCTTCGGCGGACCCGACGTGCGCCACCGGCCGTTCGCGTACGGTGTCGGCTATGTCCGACGCACATCTCACCGCACGCCAGCTCGACGAGGGCGCCCCGCCGGTCGACCTGACCGACGAGCCGATCGAGCTGAGCAACCGCGCCCCGGACGACGCCACCGACCGGGCGGCGGTCCGGGGCCGCCGACGGCGCATCGCGGTGGTGCTGCTGGCGGTCCTCGCGCTCGCCGGCATCGCCGCGTTCGGCACCTGGGGTTGGCGAATCACCCAGCAGAAGGACGCGCGGATCACCACCCCGGACACGGCCGCCGGGCTGACCCGGGACGACAGCGAACGGGCGTCGAGCACCGCCGACTACCTGCGCAGCGGCCTCGCCGCCGACATCCAGCTGGACAGCAGCTTCGGCGCCGTCTACCAGGATCCGGCCGACGCCCGCCGCTCCGTGCTGATCTTCGGCGGCACCACCCTTCTCTGGCAGCCGAAGCGGGATCTGGACAGCCTGTTCGGGCTGATGTCCGACGAGACCGGCGCGGTGACCGGCCTGCGCGACGTGTCGGCCGGCAAGCTGGGCGGTGTGATGAGGTGCGGCAGCACCAGCGGCGAGGGCGGAGACTTCGCGGTCTGCGGCTGGGCCGACCACGGCAGCGTGGTGATGGCCATGTTCCCCTTCCGGTCGGTCGACGAGTCCGCGGCACTGTTGCGGGAGATCCGCGAGGCCGTCCAGATCCGCGACTGAACACGCCTGGTTGCGTACCCAGCGTCGGCCGGTCGCCGAATCAGCCGGAACGGGTTCGGGCGACCGGGGTGGCCAGCGCGGCGAGGGCGACCAGGACGCACCCACCGCCGGCCACGGCACACACCAGGGGTACGCCGTACGCCTCGGCGCCCCAGGTGACGACCGCCGCGCCCAGCGGCCCGAGCGCGTAGTGGGTCGCCCAGAACACCGAGGTGACCCGGCCGAGCAGATGGTTCGGGGTCACCTCCTGCCGCAGTGACAACGAGCAGATGGCCCCGACGGCCACCCCGCCGAGGTACGCAGCGGCCAGGGCGGTGACCGCCGGCACGGTACGCACCGAGCCCACCGCCGCCACCGCCACGCCGGCCACCGCCATGCTGCCCGACCAGGTCGCCCCGAACCCGATCCGACGCCGCAGCGGGGCCACCATCAGCGAGCCGACCACGGTCCCGCCGGCCGCGAGCCCCAGCACCAGACCGACGGTGCGGCCCGAGCCGCCCAGGTTGTGCCCGACGTGGTAGATCAGCACGTCGTCGAGCCCGTAGGTGAGGAACAGGAAGACCGACAGCAGCACGGTCAGGCTTCGCAGCACCGGGTGATGCCAGAGGAAGAGGGCGCCGTCCAGCAGCTCGCGGCGCAGGCCTGCGAGGGTCAGTGCGGTCCGCTCGACCCGGACCTGCCGCAGGCGTACGGCGCACAGCGCGAGGGCCGACACGGCGAAGCTCGCGGCGTTCACCGCGACTGCGGTGGCGTACCCGAAGCTGGCGGCGACCACGCCGGCCAGCAGCGGCCCACCGATGCCGGCGATGGCGTAGCTCGCCGACAGCTTGCCGTTGGCCTCCGTGATCCGCCGGACGTCGACGAGCCCCGGCACCGCCGCCACGTACGCCACCCGAAAGATCATGCCGACCGCGGCGCTCGCCGGGAGTACGACGTAGAGCAGCCAGAGCTGCGGTCCCCACAACCACGCCACCGGAACGGCGGCGAACAGCACCGCTCGGGCGAGGTCGCAGCCGATGAGCAGGCGTCGCCGGTCCGCCCGGTCCGCCAGCACGCCCGCGAACACCGCGGTGGCCACGGCCGCAACGCCGGCGACCGCGGTGAGCAGGCCCATCAGCGCCACCGACCCGGTCACCTGGAGCACCAGCAGCGGTACGGCCACCGAGGCGAACCCGTCGCCCACCACGGACAGGGTCTGCGCCGACCAGAAAACGGCGAAGTCGCGGTCCCGCCACAGCGCGGGAGAACTGTCCGCCTCCGCCGTGCGTGCCGTCACCCGCGTGACGCTAGCGCCGGTGCCTCCCAACCGCCTCCGGTTTATCGGCACCAGAGCGCCCGCCCCGCAATGCGACGCCGTCTGGGCCTGGCGGGCCCGCCGCGCCTAACGGGCCGGGGCAGCCGGGCGAAATCCCCGCCCACCGTTCCGTTGGGAATTAGTTGTGGGAATGCGTTGAGGGCCACCCCTAATTAGGGGTGGCCCTCAACGAAAGAATGTCCGGCGGTGTCCTACTCTCCCACACCCTCCCGGGTG